>JAEZPL010000722.1 GCA_023413605.1 Pseudomonadota bacterium | reverse complement strand
CGGCCGGCGCATGAAGAGTTCCATGATCGGCCGGCCGTATGCCCCTCTCGCACATTGCTGTGCAATGTGCTGTCGGGTTTGTACCGAAGGCGTTTGATGGAACTCATCAAACGCCTTCGGTATCAGACGTTGGAGAAGCGGCCGTTGCGGATCATGGTGTAGCCCTTGATCAGTTCGCTGATGCCGTCGTCCAGCGACCAGTCGGGGGCATAGCCCGTGGCCTCGATCTTGGCGTTGGAGACGATGTAGTCGCGCTTGTCCGGGTCCTCGCCGATGGCGGACTCCAGGAAGGTGAAGGCCGGCACCTGCTGCTTGATCCGCTCGCACAGCTCCAGCTTCGTCAGGTTCGCGGTGGACAGGCCGACGTTGTAGGGCTGCCCGTTCATCGTCTCGTAGTTGGCCAGTGCGTGCATGAAGGCCTTCGCGACGTCGCGCACATGGATGTAGTTGCGACGGAAGTGGCCTTCGAAGATGACCACGGCGCGGTCGGTCACCGCACGGTAGGTGAAGTCGTTGACCAGCAGGTCGATGCGCATGCGCGGCGAAATGCCGAAGACGGTGGCCAGGCGCAGGGTGATGCCGTTGCCGGACTCCAGGATCGCCTGCTCGGCCTCCACCTTCGTCGTGCCGTAGAGCGAGATCGGGCGCAGCGGCGACTCTTCGGTGCAGAACCCGTCCTTCTCACCCACGCCGTAACCGGAGTTGGTGGTCGGGTAGATGATCTTCTGCTCCTTGCCGATCCGCTTCACCAGGGCCAGGATGGCGTCGCGGTTGAGCGAGGTCGCGCCGATCTGGTCGCGGCTGCACAGCGGGGCACCGACCAGGGCGGCCAGCGGGATCACGCAGTCGGCCTTGGGCACCAGGGCGTCGAGCTGGCGCGCGTCGCGCGCGTCGCCGCGCACCGCGGTGAAGCCCGGATAACGGCAGGCTTCGGCAAGCTGCGTGCCGCCCTCGGTGAAGACGTCGAGGACGGTGACCTCGTGGCCGGCGCTCAGGAGGGTGGGAACCAGGATCGACCCGATGTAGCCGGCGCCGCCGGTGACTAGAATGCGCATGGGAGTTCCCCGTGTGTCGAGATGTCGCGACTGAACGGACGGGTGGGAGCCCGCCCCCTATTCCGTACCCGGCTGAGCCGTGCCGTCCGCCATGCGCCGGCGCAGCCGTTCCACGAAGGCCGGAGCCTCCGCATAGGTTGCCGGCAGACCGATGTCGATGAAGGCCCCCCGGAAGACGACCGCCTGCACCCGGCCCTCGACGATCAGCCTGGGAATGATGTCCATCTCCATGGACAACGGGCCTGCCGGCAGGCCGGCGAGCACGGTACGGTCCAGGACATAGACGCCGGCGTTGATGGCGCCACGACCGCCGTCGGCCGACTTTTCCGCGAAGCCGGTCACCCGCGAGCCGTCCAGCAACACGCGCCCGAAGCGGCCGACATCGTCCACCTCGGTCAGCGCCAGGGTGAGGCCGGCGCCGCTGGCCCGGTGGTGGGCCAGAAGGGCGGGAATGTCCATTTCGATCAGACTGTCGCCGTTGGCGACCAGGACCGTGCTGCCGGTGGTGGCGGGCAGCGCGTTCAGCAGCGCGCCCCCTGTGCCGAGCGGTTCGGACTCCACGACCCAATCCAGCGGCAGCGACGGCGGTGCCGTTTTGTAGTGCCGGATCACGGCCTCGGCCAGATGGCCAAGCGCCAGGACGACGCGGCGGACGGCGCCGCTGGCCGCGTAAGCATCGAGCAGATGGTCGAGGAAAGGACGCCCGGCGACCGGTGCCAGCGGCTTCGGCACGTCGGAGACCACCGAGGCGAGGCGCGTGCCGCGTCCCCCGGCGAAAATGATCGCGTCAACCGGGGCCGTCGCATTGGCCGGTTCGACCGGCACGGCCGGCGCCGCCGCGCTCATGCGCAGCGCGCCTCGACCATTTCACACAGATAATGATACAGGCACAGGTGCACCTGCTGGATGTCCGGAGTGCGGCGCGACGGGACCGCGATCAGGTGATCGCACAGGGGGGCCATCTTGCCGCCGCCTTCGCCGGTCAAGCCCACGGTCTTCATGCCGAGCGACCGCGCCACCTTCAAAGCCTCGATCACGTTGGCCGAATTCCCCGAGGTGCTGATGCCGAGCAGCACGCCGTCGGCCACCCCATACGCTTCCACTTGGCGCGAGAAGACGGTGGCGTAGTCGTAGTCGTTGCTCCAGGCGGTCAGAACCGACGGGTTGGACGACAGGCAGATGGCGTTGAGCGCGCGGCGTTCCTTGAGGAAGCGGCCGACCAGCTCGCCGGTGATGTGCATGGCGTCGGACGCCGAGCCGCCGTTGCCGCAGACCAGCAGCGGCCGGCCGGCCTTGAGAGCGTCGGCAATGGTGATGATCGCCGCGTCCATGATGGCGTCGAGTTCCGGCGTCGCGGAGCGTCGGATCAGGTTCGCCGCGTCGGCCAGATAAGAGGAAAGGCTCATTGACCGGTCTGCTATGTAAACGGGAATGAACAGCTGGACCGCACCGCTGGGGGTGATCTCGGCGGCGCGACCATAGGGAGTACGCCGAAGAGTGTCAAGGGACACTCCGAAGACGTTCAGGGTGACAGCGCATAAGCTTAGACTTGAGATAAGGAGCGTGAAGGGAAAGCGTTGGTCATCAGGTCGGCTTAATTTTCGCCGGATAGGGCGCTTGTCGTGACGCGCAGAAGGTTTGGTTTGGCATGCGCATGCGCATGCGGGCGGGTTGCCACCAGTCTACGGTCCTTATGGATGCAGGCAAGGTTCTTGTCCGGGCGGGGGCGAAGGGCTCGATACGGTTCAGTTGTCGATGGGCCAGTTGGCATGTCTCTTCCCGGCCAGAGATTCCAGTGCTCGTGCGAAGGTGGGGCCCCGAGGAAGTCTTGGTCTCGCGCGCGGCCATCGTCCTGTGTTCACTTCACCGCACGGCATGCTCCAGCTCGCGTCACAATATTTCAGTTTCGTAATGACGCATCAGCTGTGCCTATCCTTGGCTTGGCAATGACCCTGGCGATCACTGTGCCCGCCAAAATCGCTTGAGGCTGGGCAAGGGCTTCAGATTGTCTCCTCGCTTTTGATTGATATTGCTTGCGCCGTTTCTCATGGTTGTGTTTATTTTTAATAAGCTTTTGTGGTTAATCTGAACGAACTATGCTGATTGCGGAATCGGGCTGTGGCCGCAATGCCAAAAATGACGGCGGGTGGAGTGGCTTGCTTCGTTCGGCCAACGGAAGGGGCTCTCTCGCCATTCGACGGCTTTCGCGACCCACGCCTTGGCGTTGTCAATCGTTCGTGATTTTCCATCGGACCGAAAGGTGCCCGCGCGTCAACCGGATCGAAACCGCTCGCGCGATACCCAACACATTCCCCGCCCCTGATAACTGCTGCCTTTCTCCAAAGGAGACTTCTCCATGCTGGTTACGGTACGCTCTCCTCTGCGCATCAGTTTCTTCGGCGGCGGAACCGACTATCCGGAGTTCTTTGAGCGCCGGCACAGCACCGTGGTCGGCATGGCGATCAACAAGTACATCTACATCAGCGCGCTGCGCCTGTCCTCGATCCTGGAATACCGGTACCGCGTAGCGTATTCGAAGCTGGAGAAGGTCGACACGCGTGAGCAGATCGAGCATCCGGTGATCCGCACCGTGCTGGAGATGCACGATTACCGTGAGCCGCTCGACATCAGCGTCAGTTCGGACGTGCCGGCCAACACCGGGCTCGGCTCCTCCTCGGCCTTCACCGTCGGCTTCCTGAAGCTGATGGCCGAGATGCTGAATCTCACCATGACCAAGAGCGATCTGGCCCGCACCGCGGTCCATGTGGAGCGCGAGCGGCTTGGCGAGCTGGTCGGTGTTCAGGACCAGCACCATGCGGCTTTCGGCGGCATCAACCGCTTCGACTTCTCCAAGAACCGGGTGAGCATTTCCCCCGTGCAGATCAGCGGATTGTCGCTGAACGCGCTGTGCGACAGCATGATGCTTGTCTACACCGGCATCCGGCGCCACGCTTCGGCCACCCTGGACGAGCAGATCCAGAAGACCAAGAACGCGATGGTGGACAGCGAGTTGGACACCATGCTGGCGCTCGCCGAGGAATCGGTGAATGTGCTGGAGGCGTGCCGCCCGGAGAAGATCGTGTCGACCTTCGGCTCCCTGCTGCACGAGGGTTGGCAGGTCAAGAAGCGTCTGTCGAACAAGGTCTCCTCCGGTCCGATCGACGATTTGTACGCGAGGGCGCTTGCCAATGGCGCCACCGGCGGCAAGCTGAACGGGGCGGGGGCCGGCGGATTCCTGCTCGTGCTGGTTCCGCCCGAGCGCCAGGCCGCGTTCGTTGAGGCCATGCAGCCCCACGTCTGCATGCCGATCCGGATCGACACGCTGGGCGCAAAGATCGTCCATACCTGAGGGCATTTCAAAGAAGACCCTCCGGCGACCGGATCGTCACACTCTGCACGCTTTAGCTGGAACAAGAACATCATGAAGACGCTGATCACCGGTGCAAGCGGGTTCCTTGGCCGACACACCCTGCCTGTTCTTCAGAATGCCTATGGCGCGGACAACGTCGTTGCCGTGTCGTCCAAGGATTATGACCTCATGCAACCGGCCGAGGTCGACCGGCTCCTGTCCGAGGTCAAGCCGGAGGTCGTGGTCCATTACGCCGCCTATTCCGGCGGCATCGGGGCGAACCGGACCTATCCGGCCGACTTCTATTTCCGGAACACCGTGCTGACGGCGCTGATGTTCGACGCCGCCGCCCGCCACAAGGTGAAGAAGCTCATCTACCCCATGGGCGGATGCTCCTACCCGGCCAAGGCGACGAGCCCGATCGACGAGACGCAGCTCTGGAACGGCTTCCCGCAGCCGGAAAGCGCCCCCTACAGCACCGCCAAGATGATGGGCACGGTGGCCGCCACCTCCTACCGCAAGCAGTATGGGCTGGACGCGGTGGTCATCATCCCCGGCAACATGTACGGCGAGTACGACAACTTCCACCCGCTCGACAGCCACGTCGTCCCGGCGATGATCCGCCGCTACTACGAGGCGATGCTGACCGGTGCGGAGGAGGTGGTGATGTGGGGCACCGGCCTGCCGGAGCGCGATTTCGTCTATGCCGCCGACGTTGCCAAGACCATCCCCTACTTCATCGAGCAGCACCACGCGTCGGAGCCGGTCAACATCTCCTCCGGCACCCGCACCTCGATCCGGGAACTGGCCGAAACCATCGCCGAACTGACCGGCTTCAAGGGCGCGATCCGCTGGGACGCGGACAAGCCCGACGGCCAGATGGTCAAGATCTTCGATACGGCGCGGATGAAGGGGTTGGGCCTGTCCTGCGACACCTCCCTGCGTGAGGGCCTGACGCGCACCATCGACTGGTTCGCGGCCAACTACGAGACCCGCGGCGACGGGCTGCGGCTCTGACCGGCAGGAAAGGACCTCCCATGATCTACATCATCGGCGGCAACGGCTTCGTCGGGTCGGCCTATGTGCGGCTTTTTGAGCGCCTGGGGCTGGAGCACCGGGTGATCTCCCGCGAGACGTACGATCAGTACAAGGGGACGTCCTGCGACGTCCTGATCAACGCGAACGGCAACAGCCGCAAGTTCATGTCGACGCGCGACCCGGTGTGGGACTTCGACGCGTCGACGCGCAGCGTCGTCCTGGGGCTGGAGGACTTCAAGGCGGACCGCTACGTCTTCCTGTCCTCCGGCGATGTCTACCCGGAGCAGCACAGCCCCGAGGTGACGCGGGAGGACCAGCGCATCGACCTGTCGCGGATCAGCCGCTATGGCCTGCACAAGCACCTGGCCGAGCAGGCGGTGCAGGGCATTCACCGGAACTGGCTGATTGTCCGCATGGGGGGATTCGTCGGGCCGGAGCTGAAGAAGAACGCGATCTACGACATGCAGAACGGTGCGCCGGTCTGGCTGTCCCCGAACTCCGAGCTTCAGTTCATCCACACCGACGACGCGGCGTCGCTGGTGTGGCGGCTGGTCGAGAAGGGCGTGCGGGGTGAGATCGTCAACCTCGGGGCCGAAGGGCTTCTGCGGCTGGGCGATCTGCACACCCGCCTCGGCAGCGCCTCCGTCTTCCAGGAGAACGCCCCGACGGTCCGCTACGAGTTGTCGCTCGACAAGCTGCGCGACCTGGCGGGTGGCGACCTGCCGCGGACCGTGCCGTCGGTCCACCGCTTCTGCGGGATCGCGGCGTAATGTTGAAAAGGTTGCGTTACGCCCCGCTCGTCATCGTGACCGATAAGCTGAAGTCATGCGCAGCAGTGAAGAAGGATCTGAAAATCAGCGGTGAACACCGATAAAGCTGATATCTGAGCATAACGCCTCCGAGTATCGCACCGTTCGCGCTCGCGCCTTCACTGTCTGGCGCGAGGCGACCGGCCCTGCTCTGCTCCCTGATCCAGTGAACACGGGGGTTGCTCAAACCCTCCTTGCATCAGCCGACCGCGAAGTTAACAGCACCCTTTTCAGTTCTTGACGCGGCTGCACACCCTATTCAACAGATCATCGGCACCGCGAACCGAGCGACCGATACAGACAAAATCGGTCCACGGCTGTTCGCGTCCTTTGATCGCTTCGACTGCCGCTGCGGCCGTTTCGGCCGTCACCACGCAGGCAAGATCGCGGTTGACCCCGACGTCCACAAGATGGAAGTGTTCGCTCAGATCCTTCAAGAACACAACTGGGTCAACGGAAGATTTCAACGGGTAGGGTGCGAATTCCATAAGCATGCTGACGGGCTGACGGTTTGCCACCGGGCGCAATCCCTGCCAGATCAGCCATTCGGCACCTTGCGTATCGATTTTCATCACCAGGGAATGGTTCTGCAAGCCAGCCTGGGTCACGTACGTGTCCACCGTGACGCAATCGACCAGATGGCAGATGGACTCCGTGGCGGCGTCACGATTTACCAACCGGGCGTTCACGGAATTTCCGCGTTCACCGAACATGACAGTCGGCCGGTTGTCGCCGGACACTGCCACGGACTCGGCCTTCACCTCGTCCTGCAATCCATTAAGCTTCAGGGTGTAGGGCAAAAGGTCGCGTAGCACACCAGGCTCAAAGGCGGCGATGGGGATGCGCTTTCCGAATTGCCGCATCAAAAGCGCAGCCAGAATGGCGTCTGTGCCAAGGTTGGCACCGATGTCCAGGAATGCCGGATTCAATTCAGCCGCCAAATGGTGTGTTAAAAGAAGAAGATGAATTTCTCCATCAGAAACATTTTTTATGTAATCATTCGGAGACATAGGCTCGATTGGAAGAGCGCTAATACCGGCTATGTCCCGCGCCGTATAATCCCCTTCATAAGTGAAAGCCTCAAAGTCAGGCCTTTTAACCTTAATAATTTTGGGGGATCGCATCGCGGTTAAATCAGCGATGCGACGATTGGCTAAAGAAAGGTTTTGGTAAAGTCCTGACACCACCGCCGGAACATGTTCAACACATTCCCCCTTTAGTTCCTTAAGGGATTGCACCATCATATGGAGAACAGAGGGGTCGTCTTTCTTCGAAAGAACAGTGGAGGCATCCCGAATAACGCCTTCATAATCGCCAATGGCGAACAAGATGTTTATGCGAAAAAATGCAATCCAGAACGGGTCAAATCCATTTCTTTCTGCAATGGAAAAGCATTCGAGCGCTTCTTTTTTGTTGTTTGGCTCAGCTTTTCGGATGGACACGCCAAGTAAGTACCAATGCTCAGGATTTTTGTCAGATAGCAATCTGATTTCATTGCAGACAGAAAGATAATCACCCTGAGCGACGCGCTTCCGTAAATCGTCAATAGACATATTCTGGCTTTCCACAGTCTTTATTCCAATCATTCCCATGCTATCCAATTTTAGCAGGAAAGAATCTCTTGTGCAAACTCAAGATTTCGATTGTCAGGGTATGTTTGGTGGCGCGCTCGAAACGCACCCCTACCGGGTCAGCGCTTGGGCTTTGGCGCAAGTTGTGAGTTCTGAATCAAGAATACTCTGGAAATAGAGGGCAATTTTTTCTCGGCCTGTTTTGGAAAGACCAGACGATCGAGAGAATGCCGCAGCTTTTTTCGTCACTTCCCTGGCCTGATGCCCGATATCGCTCGCCTCCATACCGTCGGGCAGCAGCAGAAAGGAAATCGGCATTGAAATAGGAAAAAAATCATGCAATCATGCCCTGGCTAATAAGAAGCGGGGGCTTTATATGCTGAACTTCCTAAGTGCGAACGATGCCATGGGCAACCGCACCGACGTCGTCAACGTGTCCAACAGCCGTCATGCGGTCGTCCTGGTCGCCGGCGTGCCCAAGCAGGTCGCTGTTCCAACCGGTGCCCGGATCGTGCTGGCCAACGCCAACGGCGATTTCTGGATGCAGTACGGTGCCGCCGCCGCGCTGCCGGCCGGCGACGTCCTGAACGGGGCGGCGGCCGAACTGAACCCGGCCGGCCGGATCATCAACGGCGTGACGGCGCTGGGACTGGTGGCACCGACCGACTGCACCGTCTCCCTGGCCTTCTACGGGTGAGCGCCATGTCCAATCCCTATTACACGGCACCGCGCCGAGGTGCGGACCCGATTTCCGTGGCGCCCAAGGCGAACCCCACCTTCACCGGGGTGGTCACCCTGCCGGCGGGAACCGTCTCGGCTCCGGGACTTGCCTTCGCCAATGATCCCGACACCGGGCTGACGCACCCCGCAAATGACACGGTGGCCTTGTCGGCGGGCGGAGGCAGTCAATTGACATGCGATACCGCCGGCGTCGCCATTGGTGGAGCCGGAACCTGGCTGCGGGGCTCGTCCTCCAGCGGCGGTCAGGGTTACCTTGGCGCCAACGTCTGGTTCGACGGAACCGCCGCCCGCTTCGTCGTCGGCCACGGCTCCCTCGCCGCGAGCGGATTGGCGGTCAACACGCCAGCGTGGAACACGATAGCGTTGTTCTGCAACACCGGCGGCGCCGTCGCAAAAGGGACGTTCACGCCCAACCTCATGGTCGTCGTCCATCCGGACAGTGTTGCGGTTGGGGGTGTCCAGGGCGCTGATTCCCTGCGCATCGCCAAGGTGGCGAACGCCGTCAACCGGGTGCTCGTCGAAGGGGGAGCCGTCGGGGCCGCGCCCACCCTTTTTGCCGCGGGGAGCGACGCGAACATCCACCTGCGGCTTCAGCCCAAGGGCGCGGGCACGGTGGTCGTGCCGACGCTGCCGAAGAGCGCCGCCGGCCTGCCAAGCGGTGCGCTGTGGAACGACGGCGGCACGGTCAAGATCGTCTGATCTCCCTCATCGATAACAGAAGGAAAATTTTCCAATGGCTCTCATCAAGAGGATACCGACCGACTTCGGCATCGCCGCCGAATACTGGAGCATCCTGTCGCTGGAAATGAACCGGGTGCAGCGCGCCGTTCAGGTGACGATGGCCGGCTATGCGGACGAGGCGGCACGCCGCGATGGCCACCGCCCGCTGGCGGTGGTTCCCCTGGCCTTCGACGGGGACCATTTTCCCGGCGACGCTGGCGGGATCGGCTACGGTGCGATCTATGCCCGGATCAAGGCCGCCGCCCAGCGGGAAGGCACCACCGCCGCCGTGTTCGTCGAAGCCGTCGACGGCTGATCCGGGCGGCTGATCCGGGCGGCTGATCCGGGCGGCGTGGGCGCCGCCAGCCGGCGCGTCGCCGCTCGCTCTACGGCGGCGAGTGTCGGCTGGTGGCGAGGAGAACCTCTGCAATCGATCCTGTGGCGCAACGTTGAGAGTCCGTTAACATGCGCAGGATATACACCTGTTTTCCAAGCCGATAACTCGGCTGCACAACCATAATGGGCGCGTCCATGAAATACGACCAAGTCATATCACTTGGTGGGTGGTGCCAAGTCGCGTACCAGATTAAGCGGGCTCTACCCGGGTGTCCTACTGGTCCGTTCGATTGGCTTGTGACACCGTATCAAGCCCTATTGGCGACACTGGATGACAAAGGCGCGCGTATTGGCGGTCGTGTGAGGCTGACCGACGATGGTACTGAGCCATTGTGCGAGGCCTACGGGCTTCTATACCCTCATGAATTTCCACGTAATACATCCAATCACGCGGTCATTACCGATGAAGCGGCGGCAACCTGCAGGGAGAAGATGGAGCGTCGTTTTCGCCGTTTGGATGAGTCCCTTCGGGCTGGCGTGCCGACATTGTTCATCCGGTTTGGGACGTTCGCTGAAAAGCTAGCTGCTTGGCCGTATTTTGCGGAGCAGGCCATCTTTACACATGATGATGCCGCCCAATTCTGTGATCGAATCGAAATCCTTTATCCTGATCTTCCGTACCATGTGGCGTTTGTACACCATCCAGACCTGATGCCTGCTGAACCATGGGATGACAAGCGGTCTGCCCTGTACAGCCTTGGACCGGTGTCGGTCGGGCATCTTGCCGGAGCCAACCAGTGGCGCGGCCATGATGGCCAATGGGATGAACTGTTTGAGCGGCTTGGTGTTTTGCACCTAAGCCCTGTCACAGCAACGAACGAATGAACAAAATTTTTCTCCGTTCATTCGTGCGCAGGAGCGTCCAAAAGAGCACTGAGCCAACCAATTCAGTCCCAACGAACACGCCGCAGTCCAAGGGCGCGAACCGCCGACGGCTGATCCGGGCGGCATGGGCGCCGCCAACCGGCGCCCAGCCGCCTAATCCGCGGCGGCGAGCGCCGGCTGGTAGCGGGGAAGGTGGGCGGCTGCCTTGTTGAACTGGGCCGTCCAGTTCAGCTCCACTTCCGTGGCGATCCGGCAGTTCTCCACCATGCTGTCGTAGGCGCTCGTGCCATAGAGGTCGATCGCCCGGCGCACCGCCGCCTCGAAGCTCTCCCGGCTCCAATCGTCCATCAACAGGCCGCAGCCGTAGCGGCGCAGGATGCGTACGCACTGCGGATGCGGGGCTGAAATCGGCGGGACGCCATGCGCGATGCTCTGGAACAGCTTGTTGGGCGACGCGTGGATCTGGTTGATGTCCTTCGGCTTCCACATGGTCAGGGAATAGGCATAGTCGTTGTAGACGGCCTCCAGATCGGCCATCGACAGGACGCCGCGGTAGGCCACCGAACGGCCTTGCGCCATCATCCCGTTGAACAGGTTGCGCATCGCCTGGGATGCCAGGATGCCGTAGACGTCGACCGGCACGCCGTTGAGCGCCGGACTGTCCAGGTAATGCGACAGCGTGTTCTCGCAGATCGAACCGGCGTGCAGGATGCGGAAGTCCGCGGGCGCGCGATTCCGCCGGAACCCGTCGGTCGACACGTTCAGGATTTCCACCGTCGGAATGTCGTTCCAGCCGAGCCAGGACAGGTCGAATTGCGCCCGCTCGCGCTCCGGCACGCAGATCAGGTCGATCCAGGGGCGCGCCATGCGGTTGAGCTGCACCAGCGCGCCGCCGCTGGACGCCCGCTGGTACTCCATGTTCTCCAGCATGTAATAGATGACGAGCGGCGGCTTGCGCGGCAGCCGCAGCAAGGCCGGCAGCACGGCGCCGCTGGTCACCACCACGATGTCCGGATCGCAGTCGCGCAGCCAGCGGTGGGCCTGGATGTTGTAGTCGATGTGGAACAGCTCGCCGTGCGGCGCCATGCGGGTGGCGAGGCGCCGGATCGTCATGCCGTTGCGTTCGTGCAGGTTGCGCTTGCCCTTCACGTCGGGCTCGATCAGCCAGCAGTCGTTCGTGCCGTAGAAGGTCCCGAGGGACTGTATGAACAGTTCGAGCTGGGGCGAGCCGTAACCGAACGAGGTGTCGAACAGGGCGGCGATGCGGGGCGCGCGGCGTGGAGCGTTCATGATCATGGTCCTAGCGGGCGGCGGAGCAGGAGCGGTCACCAATCGGCGCCGTGGAAACGGGCCCGCTGGGCTCGCTCGGCGTCCGTGAACGGCTTTTCCATCATCGCGACCAGACGTGAGGGGGTGTGGCGCGCGGCCCATTCCGGCTGGATCGCCGCGGCGCTCGCCGCGTAGAGATCGTAGTCGCGCCGGAGCAGATGGACCGCCTCGGCAAGGTTGCGGTCGAGTTCGGCATCGTCGTCACCGGTGAAGTAGGTCACGCCACCCGCGAATTCCGGCACGCGCGGCCCGTTCCCGCGCACGAAGTTCAGGGCGAAGTTCTGCAGGTCGTACGGTTCGAAGCCATTGGCGTTGTACATGCCGATCCACACCCCGTTCGCCCGCTTCGGAACGCGCGCGACCAGCGACAGGATGGTGGCGATGCCGCCGCCCAGGACGCGCTTGACCTTGGCGATTTCCTGACCGCCATGGAAACTGTCCTGGAAGGAGATGTCGAAGCGGGTGAAGGCCCGCGGCCGATTGGGGTCCGGGCAGTAGGTGATCCACAGATACTCAACCTCGTCCGGCACCGGCACATGCACGAAGGTGATGCTGCCGCGGGTCACCGGAACGGTGCCGGCCGGCAGGGAACGCTGGATTGGCCAGACGCTGCCGCCGACGAAGGAGTTCAGTTCGGGTCGCTCGATCCGGACGATGCGGTCAGCGCCGATCAGGGTGCAATGCTGCTCATAGGCGAAGGAGTCGGTTTCGGCCGACATCCAGGTCCCGCTTGGGATCACCACCGGGATGCCGCCGGCCAAGGCCTCGGTGAAAATGCCCGATGAGCGCGCGATGTAGTCGTGTTGACGGTAAGAAACCAGAACCGCGTCGGACTTCATGATCTCGCGGGCGTATTCGCGGGAGTCGAGCGGGCGCTCGATCAGGGACACCCGGTCCCGCGGCGCGGTGCGCAGGATGGCCGCCGCGGACAGGCAGGACGCCTCCGGATAGTCGGCGGTGTAGTAGACCTGCGACTTCACGATGACGTCTCGGCAAACCGGGTCGGCCGCCAGGCGGCGGACCAGGGCGGGCAGCCGGTGGAAGCCCTTCTCCTCCCGCGCGTCGCCGAGATACGACACCACCATCGGCCGCAGCCCGGGCGGCACGCGCCGGCGCAGCGCCACCGGATCCATCCAGCCCGCACCGCTTTCGCCATAGCTGCGGCGGGCGGCCAGCAGGGTGCGCAGGGGCGTCAGCCAGGAATTGACGAAATCGCCGCGCAGGTCCGGCATCATCAGTCCGCCCGGCAGGGCCGGCACATGGCGGTTGCGGGTGGCCCAGAGGCCCCCCATCACCTGGATCTGGATCGGCGCGTCGAAATGGAAGTTGCACAGCGCCAGGGCGAGCCGGGCGCAGTTCGGCGGCACCGGCAGGACCACCGAGGCCACGCCGTTGCCGATCCCCGTCAGGGCAAGGTCGTGGCGACCGACGCCGGAGGAGAGGTCGTCTTGCCGACGGAAGAAGGCGATCAGGTTGATGGGCATCCGCCAAGCGTCCGGGCCGAACTGGCGGAACAGCAGGCGCACCGTGTCCGCGCCCGGCGGCACATCGAGTTCGACCGTCGTGGCCGCACCCGGCTTGACGGCGACCCACTCGCGCCCGGTGACCGGGTGCTGCGCGCCGGTGGCGTAGTCGTAGTGCATCCAGGGCAGGGATGTCCTGTCCAGGTTCGCCACGAGGCCGGCGCCCTTCAGGGCGTCGTCATGGAAGGCGGATGCCTCCCGGCACATTGCCTGGGCAATCCAGCTCGACGGCGGCACAGCCAGCGACCGCCCTTGCTCCAGCGCCTCCATGGCGAGGCGGCCGTAGCTCTCGTGCCAGGAGCCGAAGGCAACGGCGTCGTAGCGTGCGCTCGCGATGCCGTCCACGTCCTCGGGCAGGATAAACTCCACGTCCCCGAATCCACGCGGGCCGGCCAGCCCGGCCGCCAGATAGGTCCCCAGCGGCGTCCCGTCGCGCACCACCACCTTGACCGCGAAGCGCTCGGCGCCATCCCTGGTCGCGAACTCGAGCTGTTCCAGGAAGGTGCGCGTTTCCTGAAGGCCGGTGGCGTCGACCAGCAGCAAGGCCGGGCGGGCCTGATCATCGTACCGCGGCGGCGCGGGGCGGACGCGTTCGACCATGTCCACCGGGACCGGTCCTGTCACGAAACGGGCCGTGTTGAACAGATTGTATTGATGCGTCAGCGGCTCGGTGTCGGTGTAGAAGCGGAGGCGGGTATCCTCGCCAACGTCGTTCAGAAGGGCCAGGGCGGTCCGAACCGGATGGACCTGCCATTCCTGCTCGTCGAAGCTGCCGCTGTAGCCGTTGTAAGCGTTGCGCCGAAGGATGACATGGTGGCTGGGGGCATGGGCCAGCGGGTTGCCGTCCAGCACCTCCTTCAGCCCGCGCAGTTCGAAATAGTTGATCGTCGGATAGAGGATCAGGCTGTCGGGCCCCGGCCGCACCGTCTCCAACACCCGGTTCATGGCGCGCGCGAAGGAAGCCGCCCGGCCCGACATGCTGGTCAGGTCCTGCAAGGCGCCGCTGTCGCGCTTCGTGTCGGCCGACGTCAGGGCGGAGCGAGTTGTTGCGGCGAGCAGGGCGCGCTCGTCAGCCTTCTTGCCCTTCAATGTGGCAAGGGCAGAGCGGATGGCATCGCGCAGGGCGGCGTAAAATCTCTCCCGATCCTCCGGGGTCCAGTCTTCCGGTGCCCGGTCGCCGCCGCCGGTGCGCTCGTTCTCGGATTGAAGGAAAAGGTCTGTCAGGGCCTTGAGTTCATGCAGGCTGCGCAGCCGCTCGATCGTGCCCTTGCTCGGCGGGTATTCGCGGTTGAAATGCTGCACCTCGCCGAGGTCCCCGGCCGCGTTCCAGAGCAGGCCGTTGCGGGAATATTTCAGTCGCAGGAAGCGCTGGTCAGCGGTGGTCATTCTCTGGTCGGCGGCTGCGCCGCCGCCGAGGTGCCGCCCCCAAAAGCCGTATTCGAACACCGGCAAAATCATCCAGCCCTCAGGCGGATCGATCCGGCAGTTCTCGTTGACCGCCAGCACCGGCTGATACCCCTGCGCCTGTGCCGCCTCGATAACCATTTTGGCGTATTCGAGGTAGTGACCGCCTGTCTTAACGATGTTCGGATCGCACAGAACGAAGAATCTCGGCATGGCGGACCTTTTTGGGCGTATCACAAGCGGGGAGAGTCAGCGGAATGGTATATATGCCTTTATCTAAAGTTCAAACGAAAACCAGTGCGTTTTTGTGGCGAATGTGAGTCAGGAATCGCCGCGCGACGAGATGGCATGCTTGTAAGAATTTCTACTTTAAGGTTAAGTGGTGTCGCCGGGAATCCTGTGTGCGATTTATTTTCTGTAATATTTCTATGAGAAAGGCACCGTTCGGGCTTTCTTTCCCATGCAAGCCTCTGCGCGGCTGAGCGCAGGCCGTGTCGGGACGGCAGTGCCGCAACCGGGATGGGGAAGGGGCCGCTTTGGAAAGCGTCTTTTACCATCTATAAATCCCTTATGCGGATACCGATCCGGGAGTACAGCGGTCGCCGTGGTCGGATCGGGGAACTTGCGATGTCCATCGCCGTCGCATGTCCTGCACGCAGCGCGTCGGCTTCTACAAGCTTTTACCTTGGAAAGCCCGTGAACATTCTGCGGATGGAGAAAGCAACGCCGTGACCACCACCAAGCGCATCCTGTGCATCGTCGGGACCCGTCCGGAGGCCATCAAGATGGCCCCGGTGATCCTGGGCCTTCAGCGTGAGGTGTGGGCGGACGTCAAGGTCATTGCCACGGCCCAGCATCGCCAGATGCTCGACCAGACTCTGGCGATCTTCGGCATCGTGCCGGACTGCGACCTGGACCTCATGCGCCCCAACCAGGCGCTTGCGGCTCTGACCGCGCGGGCGCTCGAAAGCCTGGATGCGCGGTTCGTGGAGGACGCTCCGGATCTGGTGCTGGCGCAGGGCGACACCACCACCGTCCTGGCCGCCGCCATGGCCGCCTTCTACCGCCGGATTCCCTTCGGCCATGTCGAGGCGGGGCTGCGCACCTTCGACCTCGACAACCCGTTCCCGGAAGAGTTCAACCGCATCGTCGCCGGCCGCGTCACCCGGCTGCACTTCGCACCGACCGAAAGCGCGCGACGCAACCTGTTGAACGAGAAGGTGGACCCGGCGACCGTTCTGGTCACCGGCAACACGGTGATCGATGCCTTGCTGCATGTCACTGCCCGCAATCCGGAGCCGCCGATGGCGCTCGACCCGGAGCGTCGGTTGATTCTCGTCACCGTCCACCGGCGCGAGAATTTCGGGGAGCCCCTGGCCGGGATCTGCGACGCGATCGAGGCGATCGTGGAAGGCGACCCGACCGTGGAGGTGCTGTGGCCGGTCCACCCCAACCCCAACGTCTCGGGCGTGGTGCGCGCGCGGTTCGCCACCCACCCGCGTATTCGCCTGGTCGA
The DNA here is from genome assembly GCA_023413605.1 of Pseudomonadota bacterium. GTDB lineage: Bacteria > Pseudomonadota > Alphaproteobacteria > Azospirillales > Azospirillaceae > Azospirillum. Next base: position 44,661 of record JAEZPL010000722.1, on the reverse strand, counting down.
TCCGCTCGACTATCTGGGCTTCGCGGCGTCCATGAATCGGGCCTTTCTGGTGCTGACCGATTCCGGCGGTGTGCAGGAGGAAGCGCCCGCTCTTGCCAAGCCGGTCCTTGTGCTGCGAAGCACGACCGAGCGGCCCGAAGCGGTTGATACCGGCGTCGCCCGACTGATCGGCACCGACACCGCGACCATCATCGACGAGACGCGCCGTCTTCTGAACGACGAGGCGCACTACCGGTCCATGGCGCGGGGCGCCTCGCCCTATGGCGACGGCAAGGCCACGGGCCGCATCGTCGGGGCCGTGCGCAAATTCCTGTGCAATCGTTGAGCACCGCCCGCCCGATGGGGAACGGTTCCGCAGGGTCGCCGCGCCGCCTCCTCATGATCCAAAACCCGGCGGCCGGGCGACGTGGTGCCCGGCGCCTGCGCGCGGTGCTGGAGGTGCTGGAACAGCGTTTCGGGGTCGAGACGGCAATCCAGACCACCACCGGCCGTGGCGACGCCGAGGCCATGGCCCGGACGGTGGCGCCGGACGCTTTCGACGCCGTGGTGGCGGTCGGCGGTGACGGAACCGTCAACGAAGTGGTCAACGGCCTCGGAGCATCCGGCGTCTCGCCGGCGCCGTTGGGCATCGTGCCGCTCGGCACGGCCAACGTGCTGGCGCACGAGTTGGGCCTGCCGTCCGATCCGGAGGGGGTGGCGGCCGTGTTGGCCGTCGGGCAGGCGCAGCCCGTGCATCTGGGCGTGGCGAACGGCCGCTGTTTCGCGATGATGGCCGGGGTGGGGTTCGACGCCTGTGTGGTGGAGCGGGTGGCCCCGCGCCTGAAGCGCCTGATCGGCAAGGGTGCCTATGCGGTGGAGACGCTGGCCCAGATCGTCGACTACCGCGGCACGCGCTACCGGGTGACGGTGGACGGCGTGACCGAGGAGGTCGCGTCCGTGATCGTCGCCAAAGGGCGCTTCTACGCCGGGCGCTTCGTGTGCGCGCCGGAAGCCCGGCTGGCCGACCCGAGGCTGCATGTCTGCCTGTTTCCGGAAACCGGGCGGTGGAACGCAATCCGCTACATCTGTGGCGTCGTCGCGGACCGCCTGCCGCGCTTGCCCGATTACCGCGTCGTGCCAGCTCGGCGGATCGTCATCGAGGCGCCCGTCGGCGCCGCCGTGCAGGGTGACGGCGACATCATCGCGCGGCTTCCGGTCGAGATCACCGCGGCGCCGTGGGTTTTGCCGGTGCTGGCGGGACCTGTGTCCGGGAAAGCCGTCTGACGGCGGCGCTCCTTCGGTTTTACGAAAGGGCGTCTTCCGCCGGCAGGACGCTTTCCGCGGGCCGCAGGGCCTTCCTCATCTCAAGCACGCCCCGAGCGCCAGGATTGATCCGGTCGGCGCAGTCCAGGTCGTGCAGGGTGTAGGGGATATTGCCGAGCCGGACGTTGCAGTTCGCTCGCTGGAAATAACTCCAGAAGTCCCCAGGGGCGTACTCGATCGCCGTCGTGAAGCAGGAGCGCGCCTGCGCCCATTCCTTCCGCCGGGTGTGGCGGATGCCGCGGATGAAGGCCGCGGGGCCGGGCAACTCCGCTTCCATCCTGGACAACGCGAAGCTGCACGCCGTTTCCTCGCCCTCCTCGGCGGCCTTTCGGGCGATGGCTTGGTACAGCTTCGCGGTTTCCCGGCGGACGATGCCCAAGTAGTTTTCCAGTTCCGCCCGCTGTCTGACGGTCTTGAGCAGACGGTTGTCCTGGATTCTGGCCATCTCAATGATCGACATTTCGAGGACTTGGGCGCATTCCTCGAAGTCGCGTCGGGCGTGATAGAAGGCGGCGCGTGCGATGTAGGCCCGGCCGCGCCAGTAGCGCGACCAGAACTGGTCGACCCCGCCGATCTGGATGGCGCGGTTGAGGTTCCGCTCCGCATCGATAAAGCGGCCTGCCAGGCACTCCAGGACGCCTTTCCGATAAAGCATCAAGGCATCTTCGCCGAACTTGGCGAAATAGGCGTCGAACTGTTCGACGAGGGCACCCAATCGATCCGTGTCGCCTGGCGATGCCGTTGCGGCGTCGAACGCGGATATGAGTTCCTGCGTCTGGATCTGTCGGGCCAAGGCATCCGAGAACAGGCGCTGATACTCCTTGGGCGACGCCAGGGAAGCGAGTTTGGGGTCGGAAAAGGGATCGATGTGCTGGCATCCCCGGAACTGGTCGGCCAGGACGCCGGTTCTGCTCTGGGCAGTCAGGCCCAACTGGGCGAAAAGATAGCCACCGATCAGGTAGGTGGGCAGGCAGACGTGTTCCGGTGCCGGCAGCGGAACATTGCTGATCTGTATCAGGGGCACAATGTAGGCCGACGACTGGGAAACCGACGCGAGATTGCCGCGCTGACAATCGAATCCCAACTCGCTCAAGCTGATCGAGCCGTTGAAACTTGGCGCATGATCCCCGAGGACGAGCGCCAGGGTGGGACGCCTGCGGTTCTTCACGAAGGTCGCAAGGCGGTCGAGTGCGGCGTCCGCGTGGGTGAGCAGGTGGCAGTAGCGGCGCACCTCGTCGTTCAAACCGTTCGGCAGGTCGACCGGGAACCGTGGCGCCACATCCGTGTCGTAGGGGCCATGCCCGAGAATCGAGACCGCGTACACGAATTGCGGCCCCTTGCCAGCGGACAGCACCCCCTCGACCTTGGCCACGACTTCTTCCGTGTCGACATAGGCGCCGACCCGCCGCGCCCCCTGGAAGTCATCGAGCGCGAGATACCGATCGAATCCCAGGGCCGGATAGGCGACGTGACGGTTCCAGAACTGGCGGGTGCCGGGGTGCACGGCGGTCGTTCCATACCCCAACTGCTTGAGAGAGCGGGGCAGGGCTTCTTCCGAGTCCAGCTTCAGGTCGCGGAATGGAATGTCGACACCCGACACGCAGGCGAGGGGAATCCCGCTCAGGATCTCGAATTCGGTGTTGGCGGTCTTGCCCCCGATGACGGGCGGCACGGCGCTCCACTCGCGGACGCCGGCGGTCAGTTGGCGCAGGGCCGGCATCAGGGAGCGGCGGTCGAACAGGGGAGAGCGCTCGATGTCGAAAAAGGACTCGAGAACAATGACCACGATGTCCGGCATATCGGCAGGGGCGGTGGCAGAGACAGAGACAGAGACAGAGGCGGTGGCCGAAACCCCGGCGGGGGGTGGGGACACGACCGGAGCCGGGTTCAGCGTTGCCCTCTTGGACAGGCTGGAACGGATGGCCTGCACGACGCTCTGCGCGAAGAAGGCGAGCATGCCGTCGGCCAGAAAATCCCGCAGGGCATTGTCGGTTTCCTGTCCGCTGGCCATGACCGTCCGCCGCCTCCCGATCCCGAGGGCGAGCAGAAGAAAGAGTGCTCCGCCCGCGACAGCAGCATAGAACGTCGGATTCGGCACGATCTTCAGGAATGCGCTCAGCGTGTTGTGGCAGACGATCAGGACGGCCGCCAATACAGCCCACCGCAGGATCAGCCGGAAATCACCCCAGCCCGAGAACGTCAAGCCTGCCTTAACCAAAAGCGCATCAGTGGCCAGGACCGGCCGCGCGAAGCGGCGGAACGTGATCTCGTTGCCGGCGCCGAGGGTCGCGATTAACAGAATCACGGCATAGCCGGCCGCATGCGGCGAGACGGCCGACAGCGCCGCGTGCAGAAAAACAATGCTCCCAATGTCGCCCAGGGTGCCCGCACCGATGCCCGTCCCAGAGGCGTGGATCATGATCCTGAGGAGACGCGCCTTCGCTATGAAAAACAGCAAAACCGGGATCGTCAGCAAAGCTCCATAGGGAATGAGGGAGCTTTGGAAACGTTCAAACAGATCAAGCATTTATCGATCTCGGCTGTTTCCTTTGAAGCGCCTTTGCTTCAAGTAAGGCGTATCCCCATGATCCAGACATCACTGCAGCCGGATCGGCAATAAGACGAATGCGCGCAGATTGGGTTTCATGATTGAAAATTCCATTAACACGAGGTGCGGCCGGCCAGACAGCAACAAAGTGAGGCCGGCGGGCCGGCGCAGCGCCGAGGTCTTTCCATCGGAACCGGAATTCACGATACGCAAGAGATTGACGCGCTCATCGGTTCCGCGCACTCATGCACACATCCATGGAGCGGGGCGCCGGAGTGCGGAGCGTTTGCGGCAAGCTTCTGGAAACGGCGTCGCCAGGGGCCGGCTTCGAGCCGAGGACCTGCGGTCCCGAATTGGTGCGGGCGTGTGATTCTGAAACAGGGGCGAGCGTTGAGCAAGGTTGCATTGATCACCGGGATCACGGGACAGGATGGCGCATACCTTGCGGAGCTTTTGCTCTCCAAGGGCTATGTTGTCCATGGGGTGAAACGTCGCTCGTCCTCGTTCAACACGGAGCGTGTGGAGCACCTGTACCGTGACGTGCATGAGGATGACGTCCGCTTCCGGATGCACTACGGCGACCTGACGGACGCGACCAACCTGATCCGTATCGTCCAGGAAGTTCAGCCGGACGAGATTTACAACCTCGCTGCCCAAAGCCACGTGCAGGTCAGCTTCGAGACGCCGGAATACACGGCGAACTCCGACGGGATCGGCACGCTGCGCCTGCTCGAGGCGATCCGCATCCTCGGCTTGGAGAAAAAGACGCGCTTCTATCAGGCCTCCACCTCCGAATTGTTCGGCAAGGCGCAGGAGACGCCGCAGCGGGAGACCACGCCCTTCTACCCGCGCAGCCCCTATGCGGTGGCCAAACTCTACGCCTACTGGATCACGGTGAATTACCGCGAGGCCTATGGCCTGCACGCTTCCAACGGCATCCTGTTCAACCACGAGGGCCCCACCCGCGGCGAAACCTTCGTGACGCGGAAGATCACCCGCGCTGTTGCCGCCATCACGCTGGGCCGGCAGGAACGGCTCTACCTCGGCAACCTGGACGCCAAGCGCGACTGGGGTCACGCCCGCGACTATGTCGAGGGGATGTGGCGCATGGTCCAGCAGGACGAGCCCGACGACTACGTGCTCGCCACCGGCGAAACCCACTCGATCCGCGAGTTCGTGGAACTGGCCTTCGGCTGCGTCGGCCGCCGGATCGTCTGGCAGGGCGCGGACGTGGAGGAGAAGGGCATCGACGCCGTGACCGGCAACGTGCTGATCGAGATCGATCCGCGCTACTTCCGTCCGACCGAGGTGGATCTGCTGCTTGGCGACCCCTCCAAGGCGCGCGCAAGGCTGGGCTGGACGCACACCACCAGCTTCCCCGATCTTGTCCGCGAGATGGTTGACAGCGATCTCGCCCTTTACGGCAAGGACCGGAGGGCCTGATCCGGGCATCGCACGCCTTTCAAAGCGGCTTGGCGCTCCGGCTCGTTGGGGCTGTGAAGCCGCGGGTGGACGGAGTATACAGGCTGCGTCCGGTCTGTTTCGTTTCGGAGTTTGCATGGTGCCGTCCACAGCTCTTCCGTCCCGTTGCCACGGGCACTCTGCGCCGTGGCGCGCAGGGTCGCGACCGGGGCGCGCAGGATGACCAGCGAGGGCTTGACCAACGCATCGTTCCGCCCACGAAGCGAAACCACCTATGACTCCGGCGGCCGCAGCCAAGCCGCGCGGGCCTGGGACGATCTTCGGGATGGGGCCCGGCGTTGGCGGCTGTGGAGCAAGCTTGGCTGGCACGACATCCGCAAGCGCTATCGGCGCTCGGTCCTTGGGCCTTTTTGGCTGACGCTCAGCATGGCGGTCATGGTGGCCAGCCTCGGGCTCATCTACGGCACCCTGTTCCGGCTGAATCTGGAAGACTATCTGCCCTTCCTGGCGATCGGCCTGGCGACCTGGAACTTCGTGGCGTCCTTCCTGAACGAGGGCTGCACCAGCTTCATCGATCTGGAAGCGCTGATCAAGAACGTCAGAATTCCCATGTCATTGCACATCCTGCGTGTGCTTTGGCGGAATTTGATCATTTACGGCCACAATGCCGTTATTTTCATCGTCGTGGCCATGATCTTCGGCGTGTGGCCGGGAGGCACGGGCCTGCTGGCCTTCGCCGGGCTGGCGCTGCTGTTGGTGAACGCCGGCTGGATGATGCTTTTGCTCGGTATGGTCTGCACGCGCTTCCGCGACGTGCCGCCGATCGTCTCCAGCGTGATCCAGCTTCTGTTCTTCGTCACGCCGGTGATGTGGAAGCCGGAGCTGTTGGGCGACCGGCGGTATCTGATGGCGCTCAACCCCTTCTACCATCTGCTGGAGATCATCCGGGCGCCGCTGCTTGGCCAGCTTCCGGGCTGGGAAAGTTGGGTGGTCGGCGGGCTGTTCGCCGCCGCCGGTTGGGCGGTCACCTTTGCCTGCTTCGCCCGCTTCCGCAAACGCATCGCCTATTGGTTGTAGATGGCTTCCATTCACCTTGATGACGTGTCTGTCGATTTCGTCCTTTATCAGGGAAGCGCACGCTCGCTGAAGAAGACGCTTCTGCGCTCGTCCACCAGCGGACGGCTGAAGCACGACGCGCATCACCGGATCACCGTCAAGGCGCTGAGCAACATCACATTGAACCTGGAACACGGCGACCGGGTCGGGCTGATCGGCGGCAACGGCGCCGGCAAGACGACGCTGTTGCGCGTGCTGGCGGGCGTGTATGAGCCGACGGCGGGGCGGATACGCGTGAATGGGCGCATCACCCCGCTGTTCGATCTCGGCCTCGGGCTCGACATGGACGCGTCGGGCTACGACAACATCCGGATGCGCGCCGCCTATTTCGGCATCGATGCGGACGAGATCGAACGGAAGATGGACGACATCGCCGCCTTCACCGAACTCGGCGATTATCTCGACCTTCCGGTTCGCACCTATTCGGCGGGCATGACGCTGCGTCTCGCCTTCGCCGCAGCGACGTCGGTGGATCCGGAAATTCTGCTGATGGACGAATGGCTCGCCGTCAGCGATACGAAGTTCCTGGAAAAGGCGCAGCGCCGCGCGGAAGGCTTCGTGAGCCGTTCGCGGATCATGGTCATTGCCTCCCACGTCGAAGACGTGCTGAAACGGTTGTGCAACAAGGCGTTGTGGCTGGAGCGCGGGAGCGTGCGGCGCTTCGGGCCGGTCGATGAGGTTCTGCGGGACTATCAGCTGTACGCCGCGGGGGCGGCGTCCGACACCGGAACCTCGATGTCCTGAGAAAGAGGCTGCGGAGAGTGACGGCGATGGAGCGGAGGAGCGCATGACGGCGGGGCGTCCATTTTCCCTGAAGGGGAAGCGCGTCTGGGTTGCCGGCCACCGCGGCATGGCCGGTTCGGCCATCGTCCGCCGGCTCGAACGGGAGCCGTGCGAGATTCTGACCGTGGGCCGTGACGCCGTCGACCTGCGCCGCCAGGCCGAGGTCGAGGCGTGGATGGCCGCGGCGAAGCCGGACGTGGTGTTCCTCGCCGCGGCCCTGGTCGGCGGGATTCACGCCAACAACAGCCGTCCGGCGGAATTTCTCTACGAGAATCTGGCGATCGAGACCAACGTCATCGAGGCGGCCCGGCAAACCGGGGTGCGGAAACTGGTCTTTCTGGGGTCGTCCTGCATTTATCCGCGGATGGCGCCGCAGCCGATTTCCGAGGAGTCCCTGCTGACCGGCCCGCTTGAGCCCACGAACGAATGGTACGCGATCGCCAAGATCGCCGGCATCAAGATGTGCCAGGCCTACCGCCGGCAATACGGCTGTGATTTCATCTCGGCCATGCCGACCAACCTCTACGGCTACGGCGACAACTTCGACATCGAGCAGGGCCACGTCGCGGCCGCCCTGATGGTCAAGATCCACCGCGCCAAGGCGGCGGGGGCCGACACCGTCGAGCTGTGGGGCGACGGCAGCCCGCTGCGCGAGTTCCTGTTCGTGGAGGATCTGGCGGACGGGCTGGTCTTCCTGGCCGAGACCTATTCAGACGAACCGCACGTCAACCTCGGCTCCGGCCACGAGGTCTCGATCCGCCAACTCGCCGAGATGCTGGCCGACGTGATCGGGTACCGCGGCGGCTTCCGCTTCGACACCTCCAAGCCGAACGGCACGCCGCGCAAGATCATGGACTGCCGCCGTATCCAGGCCATGGGCTGGACTGCGCCCACCCCGCTGCGGGACGGGTTCGAGCGGACCTACCGCTGGTATCTGGAAAACCTGGGCACCGGCACCTTGCGCGGCCTGCGGGACGGCGCCTGAAGGCGTCGTCCGCATCACCCTCTTGATCAATGTCGACGCATTGATCAAGAGGGTTTGACGGTCGGCGGGCACGGGACGTGGTCATCCGCCGACCGTATGAGGCGCTCCGCCGCCAAAGGCCAAGCGGTGCCTCAGCGCGGCGTCGCCCAGGTGGGCGTCCAAGTGAGCGTCCAAGTGGGCATCCAGGTGGGCGGAGGGGAAGCTCCCTGGCGAAGCCGTCCTGGCAACGAACGATCCGGTGCCTTCGGACATCGACCGGCGAAGGCTCCTTGATGCGGCAAACAGCCGCAGATCAGAAATGGATGCGGTCGCCGACGGCGTGGGCGGGGCTCTTGTTCATCGTTTCGGGAATGCCGCCGGCCCACCCGGAGACGAGCAGGGCGATGCGCTTGCGCCGACGTTCCAGAATGTCGAACGTTTCTTTGGTTAAGGCGCCATCAATGGCGATGTGTTCGACATTTGAATGTGTCCGACGCGAAACACTGTCGGGGATAGTCCTATGCTGTCACACATATTTCTGCAAATGGTTATAACCGAAACCTTCATACCTTGCTCCCGACGGCTTCGCCCGAATTGAGCGCTCCGAGTGCAATGCTTGTATTCGATGAGGGTGGTACAGTACAGTCGCGCGATCGGATAAGCCAACCGGCACAGCGACCCGACCGCACAGGTCGTGGGATACAGGGGCCAGACGCACAGGGGCCAGATGCAGAGCACGACTGCCAACGATCCTCCAGCCGCTTCCACGGAAACGGCTCGGACCACCAGCCTGCACGCGCTTGCCATCGTGGCGCGCCATCATGGGCTGCATCTTTCGGTCGAGCAGCTCCAGCGCGACTACAGCATCGACAGCGGCGAGCCGCCCACGCGGCAACTGCTGAAGATCGCCGGGGACAACGGGCTGACCGTCCGTTCCGCGAAGCTTCAATGGAAGCATCTGTCGCGCCTGGGCAAGGCGTTGCCGCTTCTGCTCCGCCTGCGCGACGGCAGCACGATGGTGCTGGTCGCCTTCCGCCAGGACGGCGGCACGCCGGCCGCGATGCTGCAGGATCCGCTGAGCGCGAACCAGGCCTGCATCGCCGTGGACGAAGTGCGCCTTGCCTCTGTGTGGGACGGCGAGGCGATCTTCGTCAAGCGGCGCTACCGGATCAGCGACGATGAGCGGCCCTTCGGCTTCGCCTGGCTGGCGGGGCAGATCCTGCGCGAGAAGCGGATTTTCCGCGACGTCGGCATTTCCGCCCTCATCCTCAGCCTGTTCGCCCTGATTCCGCCGCTGGTCTTCATGGTCATCCTGGACCGGGTGCTCGTCCATCAGCGCCTGTCCACGCTGTACGTGCTGGTCGTGGTCATCGGCTTCCTGCTGGTGTTCGACACCCTGTTCGGCTATCTGCGCCGCTATCTGGTGGCGGTCGGCACGGCCAAGGTGGACGCCCGCATCAGCACCTACATCTTTGACCGCATGATCGCGCTGCCGATCGACTTCTTCGAGCGCACGCCGACCGGCGTGATCTCCTACAAGCTCAACGAAGTCTGGCGCATCCGCAATTTCCTGACCGGGCAGCTGTTCGGGACGCTGCTCGACTCCATGACGCTCCTCGTGCTGATCCCGGCGATGTTCATCATGAGCGTGCCGCTCACCTTCATGGTGCTGGGCGTGGCGGCGCTCATGTTCCTGGTGGTCGCTCTCTACATCGGCCCATTGGCCCGCGCCTACCAGAAGGTCGTCCAGGCGGAGCAGCGCAAAGGCTCGTTCCTGATCGAAGTCCTGCACGGCGCCCGCACGGTCAAGTCGCTGGCGCTCGAAGGGCGCAAGCGGCACGATTGGGACGTGCGCGTGGCCGACGCTGTGCGCGCCAACACCGCCATGCAGCATCTGGCGAACCAGCCGCAGACCATCCTGCAGCCGTTGGAAAAAGCGATCTACGCCGGGACGCTGGGCGTCGGCGCCTATCTCGCCATCGGCGAAGGGGCGTCGGTCTACGGCGGCACGCTGGTCGCCTTCAGCATGATCGCGAGCCGTGCGACGCAGCCTTTCGTCCAGATCGCCAGCATGATGCAGCAGTTCCAGGAAGCCCGCGGCGCCGTCGGCCAGGTGGCGTCGGTGGTCAACCAAGCGCCCGAGCAGGGGCTTGGCCGCCAGGGCGTGCGCCCGGTCATCAAGGGCGACATCTCCTTCTCCGAACTCAAGTTCCGCTACCCCGGCGCGCAGAGCCCGGCGCTCGACGACATTTCCTTCTCCATCAAGGCCGGGCAGGTCATCGGCATCATGGGACGGTCCGGTTCGGGCAAGACCACCGTCACCCGCGTGCTGCAGGGCCTGCACCAGAATTACGAAGGCCTCATCAAGATCGATGGCGTCGACCTGCGCGAGATCGATCTGAACCATCTGCGCTCCAACCTGGGCGTGGTGCTTCAGGACAACTTCCTGTTCAACGGCACCATCCGCGAGAACATCATGGCGGCCAACCGCAGCGCCTCGCTCGAAGAGGTGATGCGGGCGGCCCGGCTTGCCGGTGCCGAGGAATTCATCGAGCGGCTGCCGCGCGGCTACGAGACGGTGATCGAGGAAGGCTCCGCCAACCTGTCGGGCGGCCAGCGTCAGCGCCTTGCCATCGCCCGCGCCCTGCTCGTCGATCCGAGCATCCTCATCCTGGACGAAGCGACCAGTGCGCTCGATCCCGACAGCGAGGCGATCATCAACAACAACCTGACGCGCATCGCGCAGGGCCGGACGATGATTGTCATCTCCCACCGCCTCGCCTCTCTGGTCAACTGCGACCAGATCATGGTGCTGGAGCGCGGCAAGCTCTACGACATGGGCAAGCACGACGAACTGCTCCAACGCTGCGACGTCTACCGGCATCTCTGGTTCCAGCAGAACCGCCACCTTTCCCCGGGAAGCCCCTCTCATGACCGCGCTCCTCTTACGCCGGCCGCAAACACCTGACAGCGCCGCCGAACAGGCGATCAACGACTTCCAGGGCGAAACCGACGAGATCACCGGTCAGCCGGAACCCGTCGCCGCACGGGCGGTCGTCTGGGCGCTCGCCGGGATGGTGGTGCTGTTCATCGTCCTGGCGTCGGTGCTGAAGCTCGACCGCGTGGTCAGCGCGCAGGGGCGCGTCGTGTCCCAATCGCCGACCATCGTCGTGCAGCCGCTGGAAATCTCGATCATCCGCAGCCTGAACGCCCGCGCGGGCCAGACCGTGCGGCGCGGACAGGTCCTGGCGACGCTGGATCCGACCTTCTCGGCGGCCGACGTTGCCCAGCTCGAACGGCAGTCGTCCAAGCTGATGGCCGAGATCGCCCGCATGAACGCCGAGGCCAAGAGCCAGCCCTTCATGGCCGCCGGCGACGATCCGGACATGCAGCTGGAAGAGTCGATCTGGCGCTACCGGCAGGCGGAATACACGGCCAAGCTGGCCAACTTCGACCAGCGCATGGCCACCCTGCAGGCGACGATCAAGAGAAACCAGGCGGACGCCGAGCATTACCGCTCCCGCCTGAAGATCGTCGGCGAGATCGAGACGATGCGCCGGACGCTGGAAAGGAACCAGACCGGCAGCCGCCTGAACTCGCTGATCGCCAGCGACACCCGCGTGGAGACGGAACGGAATCTCAGCCTCAGCGAGAACACCATCCGCACCTCCTCGCACGACCTGGAAGCCCTGCGCGCCGAGCGCGAGGTCTACATCCAGCAATGGCGCAGCACCCTGCTGACCGATCTTTCAAGCCGCCAGGTCGACCTGGAACGCGTCCGCGAGGAGTTGGCCAAGGCCCAGAAGCGCCGCGATCTGGTCGAGCTGCGCGCGATCGAGGACGCCGTGGTTCTGGAGGTCGGGAAGTACTCCGTCGGGTCCGTGGTCGAGCAGGCCCAGCCGATCTATACTCTGATGCCGCTCAACGCTCCTCTGGAGGTTGAGGCGGAAATCGCCGGTATGGACCAGGGCTTCGTGAAGGTCGGCGATGAGGTGCAGGTCAAGCTCGAAGCGTATCGCTACGTCGAGCACGGCATGGCCAAGGGCATCGTGAAGTCGATCAGCGAGGACTCCTTCACCCGCCGGGAAGACCAGAGCCAGGTCCAGCGTCCCTTCTTCCGCACGCGGATCGAGCTGACCGAGATCAATCTTCGTGATGTGCCGGAGGATTTCCGGCTGGTTCCAGGCATGCCCCTGGTGGCTGACATCATCGTTGGGAAGCGGACCATCATGGCGTACCTTGTCGAAGGCGCCTTGAAGAACGGTTCTGAAGGCATGCGCGAACCGTAAGCGAGTCCCCGTCGGGAAAGGGTCCGCAGCAAAGGAAAGGGTGTGTAAGGCCGATGCGCAAGCTCATCAAGGCCGCCGGGCGGCTGTTCGGATCGGCCTCGCCGGAAGACAATCACCTTCGGGCCCTGAAGGCCTATGAACGCGGCGATTACAAGACGGCGCTGGAAGCGTGGCTGAGCGCGGCCCAAGCGGGCCACGCCGGCGCGCAGTACCAGATCGGCCGCCTCTACGACCAGGGCAAGGGCGTGGTGCGCAACGCCGTCGACGCGGTCGGCTGGTACCGCCAGGCGGCGGAGCAGGGATACGGGGAAGCGCAGGCGCGGCTGGCGGAAATCTATTACTACGGCTGCGGCCAGCCCAACGGGGTCACCCCGACCGACGAGGCGCTGTCAATCCTTTTCCCCAAGGGACTGACGATCGATCAGGACTATGCGGAGGCGGCACGCTGGGCACGAGCCGCCGCGGAGCAGGGGGTCGTCGGGGCACAGGCGATGCTCGGCTACATGTACGCGTCGGGCTTCGGCATCGCCCCGGACTATACGGAGGCGGAGCGCTGGTACCGCACCGCCGCCGAACAGGGCAACGCGGCGGCTCAACTCGGCCTCGGCACCCTGCTCGCCGGCGGCTACGGCGGCAAGTCCGATCCCGAAGCGGCGCACGCGTGGTTCCGCAAGTCGGCCGCCCAGAACAATGTCATGGCCTGGTATTATCTCGGCACCCAGTATGCCGCGGGGTTGGGCGTCGAGCAGGATCACGCCGAAGCGGCCTCCTGGTTCCGGCGCGCGGCCGAGGCCGGCGCCGGCGCCGCGCAACGGGCCCTGGGCCTGATGTACACGCGTGGCCTCGGCGTGCCCGCCGACCCGCACGCGGCGGAAACCTGGCTGCGCAAGGCGGCCGTCCAGGGCGACGCCGAGGCGATGGTCCAGCTCGGCCACCTGAACAGCCGGGGCGCCGGACTGCAGCCCAACCTGTTCGACGCCGCAACCTGGTACCGCGCGGCGGCCGAACTCGGGCACCGCGAGGCGCAGAAGATCATCGCCCAGATGTATTTCACCGGGTCCGGCGTGCCGCGCGACGAGATTGAGGCGGTCAAGTGGCTGGAACGGGTGGCCGGCCAGGGCGACCCGCAGGCGCAGTTGCGCATCGGCGCCCTCTACGCCGAAGGGCGCGGGGTGACGCGCGACTATGACCGGGCGCTCGACTGGTTTCGGCGGGCGGCCGAGCAGGGCAACACCGACGCGGTCTACAACATCGGCATGCTGCACAATCTTGGCCTCGGGGTGCCGCGCGATCCTGTCGGGGCACTGACCTGGTACCAGCGCGCGGCCGAGCAGGGCAGCGCGCAGGCCCAGTTCCGCCTGGGCGCCATGCTCGCCTCCGGCGACGGCGTGCCCAAGGACTATGCCGCCGCCGCCCTCTGGTCGCGCAAGGCCGCCGAGCAGGGCCATGCCGGCGCCATGGTCAACCTCGGCCGCTTCTGCATGCAGGGCCTGGGCGTGGAGCGGAACATCGACGAGGCGCTCCGCTGGCTGACCACCGCCGCCGAACAGAAGGAAGCCGCGGCAATGACCGCGCTTGGCGAGCTGCATGCCCACTGGAGCGACCACAAGGACTTTGTCCGCGCCCGCGCCTGGCTGGAGCAGGCGGCGGCGCTTGGCGACGGGCGGGCCAAAACACTGGTGGAGCGGTTGCCGGCCCAGCCGTCCAACACGCCCGGCGGCGAGACCGCCGGCTGGCCCCGGGCGGTGGGCGGCGAGAGTTAAGCGGCCAAACCGCCAGAACGACTGAACCGCGCCGGGCTTCCCGGAGGGCATTTGGCTTGAGTCACGCCGCCATGGCGATGTCCTCGGTTTGAGCATAGTAGCGCGCTTCGGCCTCGGCGGGTGGAATGTTGCCGATGGGTTCGAGCAAGCGCCGGTGGTTGAACCAGTCCACCCATTCCAAGGTGGCGAACTCGACGGCTTCCAGGGTGCGCCATGGGCCGCGGTGCCGGATCACCTCGGTCTTGTAGAGGCCGTTGATCGTCTCGGCCAAGGCGTTGTCGTCGCTGTCGCCGACGCTGCCCACGGAGGGCTCGACACCGGCGTCGGTGAGACGCTCGGTGTACTTGATAGCGACATATTGCGCCCTGCGGTCGGAGTGGTGGATGAGGCCGCCGCCCTTGGCCGGCCGGCGGTCGTGAAGCGCCTGCTCCAAGGCGTCCAGCACGAACTTGGCGTGGGGGCGGTGCGCGACACCCGCCAGCCGAGCCCGCAGGGCCAGCGGAAACCCGGAGCGGTTCAGTGGTCACATGGGCACCCAGCGCGCCTACCGGGCAGGACTGGCACTGCGGCTCCGGCCAGAAAGGCGAGCCTCTCGCGCGAAGCCCCGCTGCCTTTCCGGGCAAGTTCCGGCCGCCTCCCTGGAACGCTTCCGTCATCGCTGTTGCCCCTCAATGGGACCCTTGCTTCCATCCTCACCGAAAGGGTTAATAGACCCGTGAGTATCCCAGGCTGATGCACCAGCGGACAGATCGACTTGAATGAGGGGCCAACTCGTCGGCCATGGTTTCGGTTCCGACCTCCTGAACAAGCTTTAAGGACCCGGCGAAACGGGGCAACGTCCATTTTTCGACGCTCCGTTGCCGGCTGTATCCGCCACTCCACGACACAGCATTGCCCGCCCTAGCAACGACTCGCACCGAGGACGACGAAATGACCGTAGCCGATCCCCAGGACCGTTTTGCGTTTGGAAAAAACTGGCAGGGGTTCCTCGACCATCATTTCAGTGAGGAGCGGGTGACCATTGCGCAAAAGCATCTTCTGGATTTTCTCCGCTTGCCCGACTTGCGAGGAAAGACCGTCCTGGACATCGGATCGGGCAGCGGCATCCATTCGCTCGGCATGTGGCAGGCCGGAGCGGAGCGGGTGATCAGCTTCGACTACGATCCGAATTCCGTGGCCGCGACACAAGCCCTGCACGCCCGGGCCGGAACGCCCAGGAACTGGACCGTGACCCAGGGCTCCGTGCTGGACGCCGATTTCATGGCCGGCCTGCCGAAGGCCGACATAGTCTATTCCTGGGGGGTGTTGCACCACACCGGCGCGCAATGGACGGCCTTGCGCCATGCCTGTGACCGGGTGGCGGACGACGGCCTGCTGTACATCGCGCTTTATACGGCCGACGCCTACATCCGGCCCACGCCCGAGGACTGGCTGCGCATCAAGCAGGCCTACAACGCCGGCGGCTGGCTGAAGAAGCGGTGGATGGAGCTGGACTACATCTGGCTCGTCATGGCCCGTAGGTCACTGTCCGGGATGCTGAAGGTTCCTGGCATGGCACGCTCCTATCGCCAGAGCCGGGGCATGTCGATGATGGTGGATCTGCGCGACTGGCTGGGCGGCTGGCCTATGGAATTTTCCACCCTGCGTGAGGTGCTGAGCCTCTGTCAGGACGAACTGGGCTTCAGCCTGCGTCGTCTCGCCTCGGAGGAGTCCAACAGCGAGTATCTGTTTGCCCGCCGGCCCGAACCAGGGGATTTGACTCCGGCGGTGCGGGAGATCCGTTCGCTCGACGAACTTTCCGAAAGCCGGCCGCTGCACATCTATGGTGCGGGGCTGGGCGGAGACTTGCTCCTGCCCTTGCTGGAGGACGCGACCAATCAAACGGTCGCCGGCCTTATTGACAAGTTCAAGTCCGGAGAGAAGCACGGCCTCCCCATCCTGAACCTCGAAGAGGCAGTCCGGACCTTGCCCAAGGACACTCCCATCGTCGTCAGCCTTTCCCAGTTCGGCGCCGTCGCCGCGGATCTGGTGAAAGCCGGCTTTACAAACGTGATCAACGCCAATCCGCTGGTCGTCGAGCAGCGGCGCCGGCTGGGTATCTGAGGACGCCGCATGGAAAGCCATTCGGGACGGGGCGAAAGCTTCGCATCATTGGACAAGCCATACAGTGGCTATGGCCTTGAGGCCGTCCTGTGCTGCCCTGCTTGCCGGGCCGGAGGATTGGAGAGCCTTGCTGAAGGCCTGCGATGCCTTGGCTGCGGAATGCTGTTCCCCCGGATCGGCGGAATGCCGATCCTTGTGCCCGATGCGGAACACCATTGCGCCTCGGTCGAGCGGATGCAGAAGGAGAATCCAGCTTGGTACGCAGCCGAGCAGGATCCGGAGGAAAGCAGCCCCTGGCGCCATCACCTGAAGAAGCGGCGGCTCTATGTGACGGGCGTGATCCGGCGCCATCTCGAACGCCTCGGCCTGGAGCGCGCGGAGCGTCTGCTGGACCTCGGCTGTGGGGACGGCACCAATCTCCGCTGGCTGTCCGCTTTCGGGCGGGACATCCACGGCAGCGATTACAATCCGCTGCGTCTGGCCAGGGCCGAGCGGCGGCTGCCTTCGGCAAAATTTTTTCTCGCTGACATCCTGCGCTACCCTGTTCAGCCCGACAGCTATGACATCATCTTCTGCAACCATGTCATCGAGCATGTTCCGGATGACCTGGGCGTCCTGCAAACGATCCGCCGCATCCTGAAGCCGGGAGGGTTGGCGATCCTCGGCACGCCCAACGAAGGCGCCTGGTGGTGGCAGTGGGCTTATCGGCGCGCACCCGAGACGTTGCGCCAGACCGATCATGTCCACTTCTACACGGCACGCATCATCGAGGCGAAGATGCTCAAGTCCGGCCTTGATGTAACCGAAATCAAGCATCTGGGCTGGGGCCCCCCGGATTGGGCGCTCGATGGCCGGATCCGGCGGTACAAGCTGGTGGACGACGGCTTCGCCCTGTTCGGCAGGGTGTTCCTGCCTCATCAGGCATCCTCGCTTTACCTGATCGCCACGAAGAGAAAGCCCGATGCCTGAGTTCGTCCGGATGTCCGCCTTCGAGGGAAACCCGGCATGAAGGTGTTGGAGCGGCGGGACATCCCTCCCCAGCAGTGGGACGGCGTGGTTCAGGGTTCGCCTGAAGGCTTCCTGTTCGCCCTGTCGGGATGGCAGGAGATCATCCCCCCCGTCAAACGGTGGGACCTGCGGGACCAAGGCTTCGGAATCCTGCATCGCGGCGCCCTGGCGGCGGTGGTGCCGTTGCACCAGCGGCCCGACGGTGCTCTGGCTTCCTCGGGCTGGGGCTGGAGCGGGCCGGTCATGCGCGGGGATTTATCCACGGCCGAACGCCGGGAGGTGATGGCTGCGGCGATGGCGGAACTTCCCCGGCGCGCCCGGCGGCTGGAGGCGCGGGATTTGGCCCTGGGGATGCCCGCCATGACGGACAGCAGCATCCACTCTCCGCAGGGAGTGAATCCCTTCTTCCCCTTCGGCTGGAAGGACACCAGCCGTTACACGCGGGTGATCGATTTCACCGGGCAGGACGAGGAGAGCCTATGGCAAGGGTTGGCTCCGGACGCCCGCCGGATCATCCGTCATTGCCGGGAGGCCGGTTTCCAAGTGGCTCAGGTGCCTTGGCCGGAGCACGTGGATTCCTATTACGCCATCCATGAGGAAACCTACACGCGGACGGGGGTCCCGCCCCATCCCCGGGCCTATTTCGAAGGCATCGCTCGGCTGTCCACGCAGGGTCCGTACAGCCGGCTTTATGCCGGTTACGATCCGGAAGGGCAGGTCGTGGCCTACCACAACGTCGCCGTCCTGAACGGCCTCTCGCTTTATCACACCGGCTGTTCGCGAACGCTCCATTTGAACAGCGGTATCAACTATCTGCTGTTGTGGGAAGCCATTCGCCAAGCCCATCTTGCCGGCGACCGGCGCTATGAGGTGGGGATCGTCGACCCATCCGAGACGGACGGAAAGATCGCCGGCCTGACCCGATTCAAGAGCAAGTTCGGGGGCATTCTTTGCCGGTCCTTTTTTGCCAGCCTGCGCCTGTGAGGTCCGTGAGGGCTTTCGGCGGCCGACCGGCCCCTGGCTCGACAAGGACCTCGGCCGCGTGGTATGCGCCTTGCTTATGCCAAAAGCATAGTTTGAATCGACGGTGGGCGGGGAATGCGGAACGACAACGAGTTGACGGCGCAGCCGGGCAGAGCCCGCGGCCTGACTGTGCATCCGAGCGCCGACCGTCTGCCGACTGGGCGCATTCTGCTGGTGGCCTGCGCCTATCACGGCGCTGACCGCGACCCCAATCCTGACGAGGGAGGCGGCCCCGCGGGATTGTGCAAGCGATGGAACGGGCACCGGATGATGCACCGGAACTTCTACGCAAACCCCCGCCATCCAAGCTACATGGCCGCCCAGATCGACGAGTTGGCAGCTTGGCTGGCACCGGCCCATTGCGAACTGGTCATCGATTCGACGTGGAGGGACCGCCTCCATTTCACGCAGCTTGCCGTCGCGCGGCAGAATCCCGTGATCGATCCGGCTTCGTCCGGTTGGGCTCGCATGGCTGATGGGCAGCCTCCCGACGCCGTGATCCTGTGCTACCGCGACGCCCTGGGGCTTGGCTGCGCTCCCATCGAGCGGGCGGCGGCACGGCAGGTTTCCACTGTCTATGTTCTGAACGGGCGCCGTCGTCTCTTCCGCCTGGACGGGGCAATGCGGCGACGCTTGGCGCTGCGCCGGTACCTGGCCGATCGCCGCATCATCGAGTTGCTGCTGGCGGCTGCGGTCGTCCCCGTGGCCATGCTGCTGGCCTGTTGGGATGGAATGACGGGCGACAGGAAGCGAGGCGACCATGTCTGATCCGGCCAAGACGGACATCCGGTCCTGGTGGGCCGACCACCCGATGACCTATGGGCAGGATCACGGCACCACCACCTACCGCACCGACAGCGGCGAGGAGATGAGAGTCGAGATCGGGTCGCGGGAGTTCTTTGAACAGGCGGATGCGACCTTCTATGCGTGGAATGAACCACTGCATGGCCCGGCCGGACATTTTTCCCGCATTTTCGACTATGAGCGCTACCGCGGCCGTCCCGTCCTGGAGGTCGGCTGCGGCATGGGCTGCATGGCCATGAACTGGGCCCGGCACGGCGCCCATGTCACGGCCGTGGATCTCAATCCCGTTGCGGTGGAGCAGACCCGGCGCCGCTTCGCCAGCTTCGGGCTGAACGGCGACATCCGTCCCGCCGACGCGGAACAGCTTCCCTTCACAGACGAAAGTTTCGACTTCGCCTATTCCTGGGGCGTGCTGCATCACACGCCGGGCACGCACAAGGCGCTCGCGGAACTCTGGCGAGTCCTGAAGCCCGGAGGGCGGCTCGGTATCATGCTGTACAACCGCCACTCCTTGCTGTTCCGCTTCCTGGTGCAGTTCCAGGAGGGCTTCGTCAATCTGGAAAGCCAGTTCCTGGACCCCTTGCAACTGGCCAGCCGCTATGGCGACGCGGCCCGGCAGGAAGGGAACCCGCACACGTGGCCCGTGACCATCGACGAGGTGCGCCGATCTCTTTTCCCGGCCGGTGCAAGGATAGAGGTGCGCGTCCTGGGCACCGACGTTCCGGACATCCTGGACGTCTGGTTCCCCTTCCTGGGGAAGAAGATGCCGCTTTCCTGGATCCGCGCCCTGGGCCGGCGTTGGGGGTGGAGCTTGTGGATCGAAGTGGAAAAACCCGAATGACCGGCATCGGAGACAGCAGCATGGCCACCCCGCCTAAAACCACTGCCCTTCCGCAAGGTCTGGCCCGCTATGACTCGTTGGCGCGGCAGGCTGGACTGGACCGGCTCTATCTCCTGCTGTCCTTCGACTGCGACACCGACCTCGATCCCGCCGCCGCCCTCGACCTTGAGCCCCTGCTGAAGGAGTACGGGATCCAGGCCACCTTCGCCGTGCCCGGAGCGCAGCTGCTGAAGGCGGCTCCCACCTACCGCGGCCTTGCGGAACGGGGAGCGCATTTCCTCAACCATGGCGGCCTGCCCCATGCGGAATTCCGCGACGGCCGCTGGTGGGGGTGCACCTTCTACGCCCGGATGCCGGAGGAGGAGGTCGTGGCGGACATCCGCGATGGCCACCGCATCGTCCAGGAGGTGACGGGCCAGACTCCGCGCGGCTACCGCACGGCCCATTTCGGCGGATTCCAGGCACCGGAGCAGTTGGCTCTGGTCCACCGCACGCTGGCCCAGTTGGGTTATGCGTTCAGCTCCTCCACCGTGCCGGCCCAGGCCCTGTCGCGCGGCCCTTGGTACGACGCTGCGGGCATTCTGGAGATCCCCACCTTCGGCACCTGGGCGGCCCCGGACACGCTGTTGGACAGCTGGTCGCACCTGACCGACCGGCACAATTACGCTTTGGGCGACAGCTTTTACGACCTGTTCGCGGAAACGGTGGACCGGCTCCTGGCGGCGGGTGCCCACGGCATCCTGAACTACTACGTCGATCCCGCCCATGTGGCGGGGCAGGCCCCGTTCCAGCGCGCCCTGGAACATGCCACACGGCGGGGCCTTGCCAGCATCGGCTTCAACGACGTTCTGCGCTTCGCCGGCCGCACGGTCTGACGCCATGTGCGGCATCGCCGGCATTCTCGATCCCCAATGTCCGCCGGAGGAGAAGCGGATACTGCTGGCCCGCATGACGGACGCGATCCGGCACCGCGGTCCCGATGGCGAGGGCATCACCGCCGATGCGCTGGTCGGGCTGGGCATGAGACGGCTGGCCATCATCGACCTGCCGGGGGGCGAACAGCCCATGGCCGACGCCGATGCGTCGGTGCAGTTGGTCTTTAACGGCGAGATCTACAATTTCGCCGTCCTGCGCGAGGAACTCGCCCGTCGCGGCCACGTGTTCCGCACCCGCTCCGACACGGAAGTCGTCCTGCGGCTCTATCTGGATGGCGGGCTGCCGGCGCTGGAGCGGATGAACGGCATGTTCGCCATCGCGATCTGGGATGGGCGCAGCCGCACCCTGCACCTGATGCGCGACCGGCTGGGGGTGAAGCCGCTCTACGTCGCCTGGGACGGGCAACGGCTCCTGTTCGCGTCGGAGATCAAGGCCATCCTGGCCAGTGGCGTCTGGCGGCCTCGCGTATCCAGCCAAGCCGTCTGGGACTACCTGACCTTCCGCTATGTTCCCGGCAACCGCTGCATCTGGGAGGACATCTGGAAGCTTCCTCCCGGCCACTGCCTGTCGGTGCCCGCCGGCCAGCCCCCACCACCGTCCCGGCCCTATTGGACGTTGCCCAGGCCCACCCGACCCGATGAGTTGTCGGAGGCCAGGCAGGACGCGGAACTCGACGCGCAGTTCACCGCTCTGCTCGACGATGCGGTGCGCCTGCGGCTGATCGCCGACGTGCCGGTGGGGATCATGCTGAGCGGCGGGCTGGACAGCAGCGTGGTCGCCGCCCTTGCCGCCCGCCAGGGACACCGGCCCCTGCTGACCTTCTCCGTTGGTTTCGAGGGGGCGCCGGAGATCGACGAACTTCCCTTCGCCCGGATGGTCGCCGACCATGTCGGCGCCGAACACCACGAACTCCGCTTGACCGCGGCTGGGTTCCTGGAGCAGCTGCCGGCTTTCGTCCGCGCCACCGACGAGCCTCTGGCCGACCTGGCCAGCATTCCGCTGGGCGCGATCTCCGCTTTGGCCGCAGACCGGGTCAAGGTGGTGCTGTCCGGCGAGGGAGCGGACGAAATCCTGGCCGGCTACACCTTTGACCGCGTGGCCCGGGATTGGGCGGCGGCGGCCACGCCGGTTGACCTGCGCCGATGGCCGGTGCCGCCGCACATGACCAACTATATGACCTCGGTGGAGAAGCGAAACCTGCTGGCCCAGCCCGGCGGCTGGCCCGACAGCATGGACCGGGTGCGTGCCCACATCGACCGGGCAGGGGACACCTCCGCCCTGGACCAGATTCTTTACGCCTACGGTCATGATTGGCTGGTCGAGGACCTGCTGATGAAGGCGGACAAGATGTCGATGGCCCGGTCGCTGGAACTGCGCACTCCCTTCCTGGACTACCGGTTGGTCGCCTGGGCCGCTGCCGCGCCCGCCGCCGCGAAGACCGGCCCGGACTCCGATGGGGTCTTCACCACCAAGCGGGCCTTGCGGCGGCTCGCTGCGACGCTCCTGCCCCCCGCCATCGTGCAGCGGCCCAAAATGGGCTTTCCAGTGCCCGTCTATGGCTGGCTGGCCGGTCCTTACCGGAACTTCGCGCACGACCGCCTTGCGGATCCGGTGGCGCCGCTGCGGAATTGGTGCCAGCCGGAGGCCTTGGACAACGCCCTTAGCGCCGGGACGGCAGCCGATACCGACCCGATGGATCGGCATCGGCTTTGGCACCTTCTGGTTCTGAATGAATGGATGCGTGAATGGCTGTGACCCGCGGTCTGATTGCCGTCAGCTATTGCCTGCCGCCAATGCTGATGCCCCGGTCGATTCAAGTGTCCCGCTTGCTGGACCATACCCGTCGGCTGGGCTGGGATCCCGTGGTGGTGACCCCCGATCGGCCCCCAGCCACGCTGACCCTGGATCCGGTGCTGGATCGGCACTACCACGGCCGTTTCCGCCGGGCCGAGGTGGCGGTGCGAACCGAGCCGAAGCTGGCTTGGTGGCGCGCCCTCTATCAACCCTGGGCCGCCGAACAGCTTGAGAGTGCCTGGATAAAGGCAGCGGTGGCCCGCGCCAAGGATCTGATTCGACAGGAAAAACCGGCCGCTCTGGTGACCTTCGGCCAGCCCTGGAGCGACCATCTTGTCGGGCTGGCGCTGAAACGCCGCTACCCGGCCCTGCCCTGGATCGCCCATTTCAGCGATCCCTGGGTGGACAGCCCGTACCACACGGCCACCCCCGTCACCCGCAAGGCCGAGGCCGACGTGGCGGCTGCGGCCGACGCTCTGGTTTTCACCAACACGGCTGCGGTGGAGTTGGTGATGGGAAAGTACCCCGCCGCGTGGCGGGGAAAGACCCACGTCCTGCCCCACGCGCTGGAACCTGAACTCACACCGCTCCTGAAACCAGCCGATGGCGGGCGGACGGGGTTCCGCTTGGCCCATGTAGGCAACCTCTTCACCGGCCGACTGCCGGACCAGACCCTGTACGCCGTGGCCATGCTGCGCGACCGGGGCCGCTTGCCGCCCGGCTTCATCCTGGAACTGGTCGCCAACCAGTCCACCGGCGTGGGGCGGTTGATTCGTGAATTGGGACTGCGGGAGCAGGTGCGGGTGGGCGGCGCCATGCCTTATGGGGAAAGCCTGCGGCACATGGCGTCGGCCGACGCGCTGCTGCTGATCGACGGGGACCACCCTGGCCGCAACGTCTTCCTGCCCAGCAAGATCATGGACTATCTGGCCGTCGGGCGCCCCATCCTGGGCGCCACTCCGGCGGACAGCCCGTCACACCAACTCCTTGCGGATTTTGGGCAGCCCAGCGCCGCTCCATCCGATCGTCAGGGTTTGGCCGACGCGCTGTCGCGGCTGTTGGCGGGCGAAGTCCCCACCCCGGACCCGCGGGTGGCCATCGAGCGGTTCGGAGCGGACCGGGTGGCCCGGCAATTCTGTGATATCCTGGACGGCCTCGGGCGAACTTTACGCTGACACAAACTTCCGTTCTTTTGAATTCGAGAAGATGGCGCCAGATTTACCAAGGAGGCTGCCGAAGCGTCCACGCGACACGCCTGGTTCATGTCTGCTTGCCGACCTATCGCAAACGGGTTATCGCTTGTGCGTCTTGCACTTCTTTCAACACAGGGCGATGAAATAGATGAAAATTTCAGCATCCTGTCACAAATTTATTGACCTCGCTCAACCTCATTCACATTGGGGCGAAGCCTACTTCAAGATCAGAACCAACGAATACCGACTGTTCAACGATCTCTTTGGCGACGTGTTCGAGCGGGGAGGCGAACGCTTTTTGGATATCGGCTGCGGCATCGGGTTGGCATGCGCGGTAATGTCTTCCTTTTTTCTTAGGTCGATGGCATCGACATTGACGAACCCGGCGAAGCCTTCAAAACTGAGGAGCCTCCAGCCCATGCAGGGGCAAGGTTGATGCGGGAGGCCGGAATCACCAACGCGAATCTCCACTCCGGAAATACTTTACCTTACCTTCAGGATAGCGCTGAATTTTTTGATTTTATTTTCAGTCATTTTGTCATGAAACATGTCGAGCACCTTGGGTCATTTTGCCAAGCGATGTATTTGGCCCTCAAGCCTGGGGGAAAGTCCCTGCACATCGTCCCGAACACGCACGATACTATGTGCCAGTTGCTGATCCAGAACCTGCAACCCGCTGAGAAAAATGCGTCCTTAGTGATGGCCGGCGACCTGTACGAGAAAGAAACCGGCCAAAAGCGCAGGCTTCGTGAAATGGGGCGAGGCTGGATTGCCCCAGTGACACACAGCGAATTCATTCACGATTACCGTGACCAGTTTGAGGTGAACTCATTGGAGCGTTACTTGTGGCCGCTGATGGATGCCGGCTTCCGGATAAGAGACATCAAGCCGACACGAGAACATGCCTAAGACATACTGGAAACGAAGGAGAATTGATACGACCGGAAAATGATACCGGCGAACAGAGACGCTGGTTCATTAAGAAAAAGCCCCAAGACTCGTCATCCGTGATTCCACCGCAAGGCCAGCAGCCGCAAAATTGTCCGCCACCAGCCGCTCTATGCCAAAGGAATCCTTCACGAAGGCGGATCCCGCCGCACCCAGATTTCGCCGCTGGGCCTCGTCGCTCAGCAAACGCTGACCCGCCTCCACCAACATGTCCATGGCCCCGTCCGGCAGCGCATAGGGGTGCAGAGCAGGGGCCAGAGCTTCCAGCACGCCGCCTACGGCGAAGCCCAGCACCGGCCGGCCCAGGCTCTGGGCTTCCAAATGGACGTTGGGCATGCCTTCGAAGGCCGCGGTGTGAAGCAGCAGGTTGGCCGCTGCGATCCAGGGCAGACCATCCGGCTGTGGGCCGACCAAATGGACGCGCTCACCCAGGCCGAGCCGCTCCACCTCCGCGATCACGGCGTCCCGCATAGGGCCGCCACCGACCAGAACGGCCTGGAGGTCCGCGATGCCCTCGGCCAGCCGCCGCACCGCTTCCAGGAACAGGAAAGGCCGCTTTTCCGGGACCAACCGGAACACGCCTGCGACCAGGGGCTGTCCCGGCCGCAGGCCGAGCTCTCCCCGGATGCGCCGGCCTTCCGCCATCGCCGCTTCCTGCTCGACCGGGCCCGGGGCAGCGTTGACGATCACCCGGAACCGTTCCTCCGGCACGCCCATCCAGCGCGCGCAGGCTCTTGCCCCGGCCCGGCTGTTGGCGGCAAAGCGCACCTGGGGGAAGCCGGACAGCAGGGCCAGGCACTTGGCGTACCAGTCGATGCCGTTGGGGAAGTAATGGGTGAAGTGGCTGGGATCGAGGCTGCGCAGGCACAGCAGGATGCGTGGAACCCCGGCCAGCAGGGCGGCAACCCCGGCCATCACCGACGCCCGCTCCATGTAGGCCACCACCAGTGCCGGAGGCCGGGCCAGCAGGGCCGACCGCAAGGCCAGGACCCGGTGGATCATCTCCGGAGGCAGCAATTCCACCGCCCGCATGACCGGCTCCGGGTCGGGACCGGCCAGGGCGCACGGGTCGCCGGTCCAATCGTCGCGCGGTTGCGGCAGATGGTTTACCGGCACCCCACCCGTCCGCAAGAGCCGGTGCAGCCCTTCCAGATCGGGCTGCGGCGGGCCCGGCACCAACAGCCGTGGACCAAGACCTGCCTGCCCCAGCCCCGCGGCCAGACGGCAGATCTGCCGCTCCGATCCGCCCAGCGTCAGATACTCGCTGACGAGTGCGACCCCCTCCCGCTCCGGCACGGGGGGCGACGCCACCGCGCGCATGCGCCGCCCCAGGGCCGCCACGGGATCGTCCGACAAGTCACGAAGCCGCCGCACCCAGGGCGTGTCGGGGATACCGGCGCCGAACGGCCGGTCACACTCGATCCGGAACGGCGGCATCACCGGGAAGTCGCCCAGAGCGCGAATGGTGTCCAGGATCGCCGGCAAGGCCGCGGACTGGTGGGGAAAGACCATCACCGCCGTGCTGGCGGGATCCTCCCCGACCAGACGCTCCGGCGGGGCGATCTCCACCCCCTGGACACGGCTCCCCCACTTCGCCGGGTCGGCGTCGACCACGTAAGCCACGGGATGAGGGGCAAGCTGGAACAGGGCATAGCGCAGGTCCCCCGTCGCGCCCCAGCCGACCAGACGCCGCCGGCCAGCCGCAATGTCCCGGTAGAGCGCAATCAGTTCCTGCCCTTCGGTCAGCACGGGGAGTCCTCGGCGGCGTCGCGGCCGATCCGGACGGGATGGGCGCGCATCCAGGTTTCCAGCACCATCAGCGCCCAGAGTTGGTAGAGCGAGGCCTGCTCCGCCTGCCGTTTCATGAATCCGGCCAGCCGGCGCGCGCCCAGCCAGCCGGCCAAGCGGTTGTCCGGCTCGGCCAGAATAACGCGCAGATGCTCCAGCACATGTCGCTTGGTCCAATCCTGGAAGACGGGCAGGCCAAACCCCATCTTCGGCCGCTCAAGCCAATCCCGCGGCAGGTAGCGGGCAGCCAGTTGCTTCAGGACCAGCTTGCCCTGGGATCCGTCGTGAATGTGCGCCTCGGGCAGACCGGCGGCGAAGCGCGCCACCTCCACCGACAGGTAAGGCGTGCGGCACTCCAGGCTGTTCAGCATGCTCATCCGGTCCACCTTGCCCAACACCACCGGCAAATAGTAGCGGGCGTCCATCTCCCGAAGCCGCTGCACCAGGGGACGGGGATCCAAGTCCACCCGGCGCCGCAGCGAGAGGATCAGATCGGCGGTCGCCGACGGAACCCGGCCCAGCAGGGGAGGAAGCTCCGTGTCGTGATAGACCAGCATGCGGCCGGAATAGTAATCCTTGCCCACATGCCAGCGTCGGGCCGCGATGTCGGCCTCGCGGCCGTGCGTGGCCGCTAGGCACTCGAAATAGCGCCCGTAACCGCCGAACAGCTCGTCCCCGCCGTCGCCGGTCAAAGCGACCGTGACGCTGCGCCGCGCCCATTCGGAGACCAGGTAGGTGGGCAGGCAAGAACTGTCCACGTTGGGCTCGTCCAGCCGGCGGGCCAAGTCGGTGCCGAGCGCGATCACGTCCGGGGTCAACAGCCGGGCATGATGGTCCACCCCCAGATGCCGGGCCATCTCCTCCGCCTGGAGGTGCTCGGTGTCGGGCGTGTTCTCGTAACCGATGGTGAAGGTCTGGACCGAGCGGTTGAGCCGCTTCGCAACCAAGGCCACGGCGGTGGAGGAATCCACTCCGCCCGACAGGAAAGCGCCCAGGGGCACGTCGCTGATGAGGCGCCGGCGCAGGGAGCGCAGCAAAAGCTCCTCCAGGGCGTCGGCCTGTTCGTCCAGGGACCGGCCGGCCTCGCGCTGACCGTCCACGATGAAGTCGAAATAACGCACCGGCTCGCCCGGCCCTTGCGGGCCGACCCGGAGATAGCAGCCGGCGGGCAGCTTGCGGCAGGATCGGTAGATCGTCCCCGGAGCGGGGATCAACTGCATCGTCAAATAGGTGGCGATGGCGTCAAGCGTGATCTCGGCGTCGAAGTCGGGCAGCGCGGTCAACGTGCTCAGCTCCGAGGCGAACGCAAACAAGCCGTTCTGGTGGGTGTAGTAGAGGGGCTTCTCGCCAAAGGCATCCCGGCCCAGCAAAAGCTCCCCACTGGCATCGTCGTACAGGCCCAGGGCGAACATGGCGTCCACCCGGGTGAAGAACCAGGGACCCTGGCGTTCCAGGCCGGCCAGGAAGACCTCCGTGTCGGTGCGGCCGGCGAAGGTCTCCCCCTGGGCGGCCATCTCTGCCCGCAGCTCCTCGAAATTGTAGAGTTCGCCGTTGTAGGTGAGTTGCAGCCGCCCGCCGTCGCGGCCCATGGGCTGGTGCCCGGCCGGCGAGGTGTCGATGATGCTGAGGCGGCGGTGGACCAGGATGCATCGGTTGTCCGGGGCGTGCCAGATGCCCATGTCGTCCGGCCCGCGGTGACCCAGCCGACGGGCCATCTCCAGAGCGGTTTCCCGCATGCGTTCGGGAGAAAGACGCCCGTCGGGATTGAGAATTCCTGCGATGCCGCACATGCCGTTTCCCCCGATACCCCGGACCGGAACCGCCCGAAGTGGAGGCGGAGTATATATCCGGAGCCCGCGGGGAGTACACATTAGGGGTGGAATGGACAGCCGTGCCGGCTTTCGGACCTGCCCCGGCCAACCTTGACCCAGGGTGGCGTTCCTTCTATAGGCTGGGCAACTTCGGGACCGCGTTCAGGACGTTTCGCTCCATGGCAACAGTGCTCCGGGAAACCCGGACAGCAACGCAATCCGTTTTTTCCGCGCTGTTCGGGAGCCTGCCATGATCTTGTCCAGCACGGCGGCCATACCCGTGTATCGTGACCTGCTGGCCGGCCGCCGGCAGGCCGTCGCCTGGGGCGTGACCGGGACGATGCCCTATCTCCTGCTGCAATCGCCCCACCCGTTCCTGTTCATCGTCGATCGAAATCCCGAGCTTTGGGGGCGCCGCATCCTCGGCGTGCCGGTCCGCCCGCCGGAAGACCTCGCCGGGCTGGACCCGGAGGTCACAGCCGTGGTGATAACGGCCGACTTCGGCCGGTTCGGCGACGCCATCGCCGCGCAGATCGCCGAACTGGGCAATCATCCTGCCGTGCGGCGGATGGAGCCGGAGATGTTGTCCAGCCTGCTGGGGCCGATTGTTCCACCGTCCACGGAATGGCTGGGCGGCTGGCCGGGCCAGTTGAACACGGCTTTCTGGAGCGATCCGGTGCGGTTCTGCAGCAAGGCTCTGCGACGGCATGCCCGTCCACCTCGGACGGAGTCCGGGGTTCCCCCCCATGCTTGCCTGTGGGTGGGCGGGCTCGCCACCGGCGGGGCTGAACGCCAGTTGGTCTATCTGGCCCTGGGATTGAGAGCTTGCGGCTGGCGCGTTACGCTCGTCACCCAGTTTCCTCCCGGCCCCGCAGCGGAGAACTACGTGCGCCGGGTGGACGAGGCCGGCGTGGCCCGGCTTGAAATGCCCTTCCCCCGCGAATTCTGGGACGGGATGGAGAGCGGACTGCTGGAGCGGCATCGCCCTGCCCTGGAATGCAGCGCCGCCTTCCTGCATCACGTAACCCACGCCGTGGCCACCAGTGTCCAAACCCTGGACACCCTGAATCCTGACCTGCTGATCGGCTTCCTGGACAGTGGCTGCATGGTGTCGGGCATTGCCGGCCTGCTGACGGGAGTTCCGCATATTTTGATGTGCGGACGCAGCGTCAACCCGACCCATTTTCCCGAACTTGAGCCGCTCTGCCGGGAACCGGTGATGTTGCCGGCCTTGTATCGTCTCCTTCTGGAGCATCGGTCGGTGCGCCTGGCCAACAACAGCAAGGCTGGTGCTGCATCCTATGCCGGGTGGATCGGCATGCCTGCCGCCGGCATCGGGGTGGTGCCGAACGCCGTCGACCTCGAAGCCCTGTCCCAGGTTCCTGCCGACGCTGGAATCCGCTGGCGGGCGCGCCTGAACATCTCTCCTGAAACGCCGGTGATCGTCGGCGTCTTTCGTCTGACGGAGGAAAAGGAACCCTTCGTCTTTCTGGACGTGGTGGAGCGGGTGCACCGGCATAACCCCACGGTCCAGGCCCTGCTGGTCGGCGACGGCCCCCTGCGCGCGACCCTCGATGAGCGGATCCGGGAGCGCGGGCTCTCGGAAGTCCTGCGTCCGTTGGGCAGGCAAGCCGATGTGTTCGGGATTTTGAAAGCGGGCGACCTGCTGCTCCAGACATCCCGCATGGAAGGGATGCCGAACGTGGTGATGGAGGCGCAGGCCCTTGGCCTGCCGGTGGTCGCCACCAGTGTGGGCGGCACACTGGAATGCTTGGCGCCCATGCTCCACGGCTTCACCGCCGATGCCGGCGACGCGAACGCTCTGGCCACTCATTGCTTGACACTGCTGGCTTCTCCGGAGCGAGCCGGGTTGGGAAAGGAAGCGGCGGCGCACATCGCCCGCAAAGCATCGATTCCGGCGATGACACAGCGCATGCTGCGCGCCGCCGGCTGGCCCGGCCCGGATACCGGCGGTTTTGAATTTACCGGCGTTTAACGTGGCATAAGCGACCCTTCCTTCATCCGGGGCAGATCCAGACAAGAAGGCGGAAGAACATGACCCCCCCCCGTACATCGGCAAACATCGACACCGAGGCTTGGCGTTCCGCGATCAAGGCCGACGCCTTCGCCAGCTATCACGCCGAGATGGGCAGGGCCGTGCTGAAGGAAGGGAACATTCCTGCCGCGGTTGAGCATTTCCGCCAAGCCTTGGGCCACGATCCGCGCCATCGCGTCGCCCAGGTCCGGCTGGTGGCCGCGTTGCGCCAGCACAGTCAGAACGCCGCCGCGGCCCAGCAAGCCCATGCGGCGGCAATGGCCGTCGACCCGCTGTACGAACCGCGTGGGCACTGCCTGATCGCGCTGGAAGCCATGCAGGCGAAGCAATGGGAGGCGTCCGAACAAGCCCTTTCCGAAGCGGAGCGCCTGGAACCTGGGCTGCCGGAAGCCGCCTTCTGCCGCCGCCTTCTGGCCATTGCCCGCGGGCGAGGGGAGGGCCCGGACGCGCCCCCTCCCTCCACAGCCGGAGTCAGTCCTGACATCGCTTGGAACATCGTCGAGGAGGCGCTGTCCCTTTCCTCCGCCGCCTTCGTGGAGAACCGCTTTTCGGCTATGGTGGAGGTCTGCCGGCTGGCTTTGGCCCTGGATCCGGACTGTTCGCGGGCCGACGCGCAACTCGGCCGGGGCTTGACCCGCCTGGGACGGCAGGAGGAAGCCGCCGCGGCCTTCGAACGGGCGATCGCCCGGGAAGGCGAGCAGGCCGATCTGCTCTGGTGGTTCGCGGAATGCCTGATGCACCTGCCGGAAGGGGTTGATCGGGCGGGAAGCCTGTTTGAGCGCGCTGTGGCGCTCAATCCAAATTCGCCACTGATCCACACCAGCCAAATCCATTATTTGCTGCAGCGGGGGCGCTTCGCCGAGGCGATCCGTCTGGACCGGTCGCGGCTTGAGCGAAACCCCACCGATATGGTCACCCGTGGCCGTCTTGCCGTCGGTTTGCTCAGGGCTGGACAAGCCAACGAGGCCGTCACTGAGTTCCGCCATTGCCTGAGAAGCGTCTCCAATCCCTTTCTTCACGCTTATCTTGGCTTGGCACTCCTGGCTGCCGGCGACGTGTCCGCCGCCGTCGCCACTCTTGAGCAGGCGTTGCAGCAGAAAGCAGGCGACCCCTGGATTTCCAGTTGCCTTGGTTTGGCCCGGCAGGCGGGTGGCGCGTGCGACCAAGCCTTGGCCCTGCAACGCCAAGCCGCGCAGATCAACAGTTCGGCCTGGGTGCAGATTACCCTGGGGCTGGCCCTTGCCGCCACGGGAAGTCACGAGGGCGCGCTGGCGGCTTGGCGGAACGCGGCAGAACAAGAACCTTGGAACCTGTTCTACTATTTCAGCTTGGTTCCGACTTTTCGGGCCGAACTGCTGCAAGGTTTCGAAGAAATCGGATTCACGACATCCTCACCTTTCTGGCCGGACGGCCAATGGACCGGGATATCGGCCTGAGCGCCGCCGGCGCCCTGAAGATCGAAACCTGCTTCAGTTCTAGCGACTTGTGGATATCCCCCCGTGATGTCAGACAGAAATTCCGCGATGCCGACAAGCCACCCTGATCCCGCACCCAATGCCCCGAAGCCCTCGCCTCCGAACGACCTGACATCCAGCATCGCAGGCGTTCTAGCGGCATTGCGCGCCGGTTCATTGGCCGATGCGGAACAGTTGTACCGCATCGGCATCGAGCGGTTTCCCAACCAGCGGTTTCCCGATCTTGCGCCTGGAATGCAACTGCTTCAGGCAGGGCTGGCTTGGGCAGCACTGGATTTCGCCATCCACCGAACCAGCGTGACCGGCCCCGAAGCGGAAGGGTTGCGCGGTCGTGCTCTCCTGGCTCTGGACCGCCCGGCGGAAGCGGAAGCTTTCCTACGCGCGGCCTTGGCTCCTCGGCGAATTTTCCAGGAGTCTGTGGAGTTGCAGGAGGCTCTGGCGGAAGTCTGCGACCGATTGGGCCAAGCCACGGAGGCGGGGTTCTGGCGCCGCCGGGCGCGCATCATGGCAGAAAACTTTTGCGCCCCGGCGATAGCGGATTACGACCGGGCTTTCGCCTTGCGTCGAAACACCCGCAATCCCCTGCGAGAGCGCGCCACCTTCTGGCCCCTGGCTTTTGCCGCTGATGGCAACCTCACCCTGAAGCGGGCAGACCTGCGCACCTTCGTGGAGCGCCATATCGTCGCCGGCCTACCCCGGCCGACACGCTTTATCCGGGCGGAGGACCGAATCTTCAGCTTCGGATCCTGTTTTGCCCGCAACATCGCCGCCGCCTTGCTGGACTTTAACGTTGTTCCGTTCAACGCGACTTTCTTCGAGGACATCAACACCCCCGTTGCCAACCAGCTTTTCTTCGAATGGCTGTTGGGCAAGCGCCAGGCCGACGCGGACGAGAACACCCGTCGGATGGGGATTCTGTACGGTGCCGAACGGGATCGGGTGATCCGCAACTTGGCCGCTGCCGACGCGTTGATCATGACCGTCGGGGTTGGCGCCGTGCCGTTCGATACTGCCACCGGCCAGTTCATTTTCGCGCCGGTGTTCGAGGACGGCGCCTTCGACCGGATCGAAATGCGCACGCTGTCGGTGGCCGAGCATACGGCCTGCCTTCAGGCAACGGTGGACAGCATCCGTGCGTTCAACCCAACCGCGCCGCTCTACGTCACATTGTCCCCTGTTCCGCTGAACGGGACGACGGAGTTCCCCTCGACCATCATCGCCGACTGCGTCTCCAAATCGACGTTGCGCACAGCCTTGGCCGAACTGCTGCGGACGTCGGGGGACAACACGTTCTACTGGCCAGCCTTCGAGATCATTCGCTGGCTTGGCTCGCACCTGGAATTCGCTGTTTTCAACAATCTGGACAGCCGCTACCCCGATCGGGAAATCATCGCCGAAATCACCGACCTTTTCGTCCAGACTTTCGGGGACAGTTCGCTGGTCCGGCTCCGTCCCGCCATCGACACGCCACGGACGCCCTGATGGCAAACCATTCCGCCCCCGCGCGCATCCTCTGCATCGCCGGTGCCCGGCCGAACTTCATGAAGGTGGCGCCGGTGCTGGCGGCGTTGCGCCGACGGGGCGGGATCACGCCGATCCTGGTGCATACGGGCCAACATTACGACCCGCAAATGAGCGGGCAACTCTTCAAGGAGTTGGGCCTGCCCGCCCCCGACGTGAACCTGGAGGTGGGATCAGGAAACCACGCGACACAGACAGCCGAAATCATGGCGCGCTTCGACCCGGTGCTGGAGCGGACCGCGCCGGCCTGCGTGCTTGTGGTGGGAGATGTCAACTCCACCCTGGCCTGCGCCCTGGTGGCGGCCAAGCGGGGCGTCGCCCTGGCCCATGTCGAGGCCGGTCTGCGCAGCTACGACCGCACCATGCCGGAGGAAATCAACCGGGTGGTGGTCGACCAGCTTGCGGACCTGCTCTTCACTTCCGAAGCCGGCGCCCTGGCCAACCTGCAGCGCGAAGGCATCCCGGCCGAACGGGTGCATTTCGTCGGCAATGTCATGGTGGACACGCTGCTGGCCAATGCGGAACGGGCGATACTGGTGGCACACACCCTGGCGGCGGCCGGAGTGGAGCCGGCGCGTGCAGCGCCCTTCCTGGAGGCCGGCCGCCTTCTCCTGGTGACGCTGCACCGTCCGTCGAATGTGGACGACCCCTCCACGCTTCAGGGGCTGGTGGCCGGGCTGTGCGACCTGGCGCGGCTTCGCCCCATGCTCTTCATCCTGCACCCGCGCAGCCGGGCGCGGCTGGAGCAGGCCGGCCTCAGAGAACCGCTGGAAGCCGCCGGTTGCGTTCTGCTCCCGCCCCAAGGCTATCTGGCCATGCTGGGGTTGCAGCGGCATGCCGGCCTGGTGCTGACGGATTCAGGGGGCATCCAGGAGGAAACGACGGCCCTGGGCATCCCCTGCTTCACCCTTCGGACCACGACGGAACGGCCGGTCACGGTGGAAGAGGGAACCAACCAGCTCGTGCCGCCCGAACCCGGCGCCATCAGGGCCGCGTTCGGCGCCTTTCTGAAGAACGGTGGCAAAGGCGCCAAGCGCCGGCCTGCCCTTTGGGACGGCATGGCGGCGGAGCGCATCGCCACCGTCCTGGCCCACAGGTTTGCGGGCGTTCATTGCCCTGCCGCCGACGTCGGCTTTTCCAAGGGGACCCTGGAATCATGAACAGCCCGAACCGCTCCCCGACCACACGCATCGCCGAAGCGGCTTCCACGCGCATCATGGGAAGCCTGAGCCCTGACTATGCCGAGGAAACGTTCCGCCAGTTCGCCCAGCGCATGAAGGTCGAAACGGTCCGCCGGCGCCTTCGCGCGCAGGACCGGGTTCTTGAAGTGGGGTGCGGCAACGGGCTCTACATGCGGGTCCTATCGGGCTTGTGCCGTGAAATCGTCGGCGTCGACATCACCGATTCCCTGTTGTCCACAGCGCAATCGGCGTTTCGGGACAGGGGAATCGACAACTGCCTGCTGGCCAAGGGCAGCGCGACCGCGCTTCCGTTCGGTCCCGACCGGTTCGACCTCGTCTATTCCTTTTCCACGCTGGTGATGGTGCCCGATATCGAAGCGGCCGCTGCGGAAATGACGAGGGTGCTGAGACCTGGGGGCATCGGCATTTTCGACATCATGAACACCGGCACGCCCACCTATCGGCACTGGAACGACTGGTACTTGGCACAAGGGCATCCGGGATTGGCCGCGCTCGGCTGGACTGAGACACAGCGCCTTTTGTCCAGACTTGGCATGCGGATCCTCGATCGGCCGGCGTTCGGGCTGGTGGATCACCTCAAATACTGGCGGCCCACCCTGAACCGGCCATGGCTGGAGCGGATCTCCCACCACCCCGGCTTCGATCTGGACCACTGGATGTCCAGCCTGTGGCCTCTCCGCCGCTTGCCCAATCGATGGTACGTCGTGGCCCGGAAGGAGCATGACGGCCGCCCGCATCTCACCGGCTGGGCAGGAAAAACCTGTACCGGACAGGCCCGGCCATGACGTCCGAATTTGCGCGCGACAGCCTTTCAAGCTGGCCTGAACAGAAACGCGCGGAACTGCTTGCCTATCTTCACGGCCTCTACAAAGGGATCTTCACCGAGGAGGCGATCCAGTTCCACCTCGATGCCCATGTCGGCTTCGACTTCGCCGACCACGCCCTGAGCAGGATAATGCCCACGGCACGCGCCGGTGAATGCCTGCTCGACATCGGCAGCGGATTCGGCAGCTTTGTCCTTGCGGCGCGCGCCGGGGGGCTGGACGCTCGGGGTATCGAAATCGCGGAGTTCGAAACGGACATCGCCCGTTGGCGCCTGCGCCGGCTGCGCCCCCAGGAGGACGCCGATTCCATATTCCGGACGGACGATGCCCGCAGCCTGGACCTCCCTCCGGCGAGCGTCGACATCGTCACCCTCTGGAACGTGCTGGAGCATGTGGACGCCTACGACGCCGTTCTCACGGCGGTCCACAGGCTGCTGCGGCCAGGGGGGCGAGTGTTCGTGATCTGCCCCAATTACTGCGCGTGGCGTCTCGAAGCCCATTATCACTTTCCATGGACACCCTGGCTGGCTTTGCTGCCCCGATCCGCGGTGGCGCGGCGCATTCGCAAGAAAGGCCTGAATCCCCGCTTCTTTGAAACCAGCATTTTCCGCCGCACCAACTGGGGGATCCAGTCGACCTTGAAGCGGCTTGGATTCCAGCTCTTTAACCTGGACAACAATTGGCCCATGGATGTTGGCCAAGGCGGGTTCAGGACCTTCCGCAAACGCCCCCGCCGCTTCCTGAATTTCTGGAATCCGTTCCGGCCCGCGGTGGAACTGGCGGCCCGCAAAGTCTAAAGTCCCGCGCCGCCCACAGCGCTGGTCGGAACGCACGTCACCAAAGAGGTCAAAATGTCTCGTCTGATGGTCATCGTTCCCGATCGGTTAACGGACATCATCGACAAAGGAGAATTTCAGCCCTGCTATTACAATCCGGGCAACCTGTTTGACGAGGTGCATCTGTGCAGCACGACACCCGATAAGCCGGATCTTGCCGCCTTGCAACACACGGTCGGGACGGCACGGCTGCACTTCCACGTCATTCCGGAAGACCTCGACCTGTGCCAGCGGGATTGGCGCCGGGACAATTACGCCCCATTGCGTCAGTGGGCCCGTCCCGGTGTGGAGTTGGCCGCCCGGATCCAGCCCAGCCTGATCCGGCTGCACGGTGCCGACTGGAACATCTGGGTGGCAAAGTGCATCCGCGAGGAGCTCGGCATTCCCTTTGTCGTTTCCCTGCACATCAACCCGGACATCAACCAGCCCCGCCAGTATCCCGGGCCGAACCTGGAGCCGTACCAGATCCGGCACAACGAGTTCTTTGCCCACATCCAAGACGAAGGGCTGCGCGCCGCGGATCTCGTGATGCCCGTCTACCAGCCGATCATCCCGTTTCTGGAACGGGTCGGCGTCGTGAAGCACGAGGTCTGCTACAACATCCTGGACGGGGAAAATTTGCGGCCGAAGGAGCGGTACGATCTGGCCGACCCGCCCCGGCTGCTCTACGTCGGCCGTGTGTTCGGCGACAAGAACCCGGAGCCCATCATCCTCGCCTTGGAACGGATTCCGGATGCGACTCTGACCATCGTTGGGGACGGCCCCCTGCGTGCCTCCCTGGAGCGGATGGTGCAAGAGCGCGGCTTGCAGGAACGGGTGCATTTCCGCCCAGCGGTCCGCAACGCCGAACTGTGCCGGATGCTGGGCGAGTTCGACCTGTTCACGATCCACACCGAATATTTCGAACTGAACAAGTCGCTGCTCGAAGCGCTGCTGACCGGATTGCCCGCCATTCTCAACCGGCGGCGCGGCACACCGGTACCGGAACTGGCGGAAGCCGACATTGTCCGCTTCGTCGATCCCATCCCGGACAGCTACGCCGCTGCGATCGGGGAACTGCTGGCCGACCATGCCGGCCGCGCGGCTTTGGGCCGGCGCGCCGCGGCGCATGCCCAGGCCCACTGGGCGCCGGCCCTGACCGAGGCGAAGGTGGTCGGCATCTATCGGCGCTTTATGCGCTGAATCGGAAGGGGCCTCCCCGCTTCCACGTTGGTCATGGCGCCGGTCATTGGCATGGTCAGGTCATAAGGAAAATCGAACGATGCAGTGCCAAGAGGATCGCGTGGCCCCATGGCCCGAGGTGGACAGGGAAGATCCGTGGCGGTGGGATGCCGCGTTGGCAGCCATCGTCCCGGACGAGTTCGACCTCTTCTGCATCGACATTTTCGACACGCTCGTCCTGCGCCGGTGGGGGCCTCCCGAGGCCGTTTTCGAACGCGTGGCGCAGGACGCGCGCACCGCAGGCCTGCTCGACCCGTTCATAACCGACGACGCCTTCGTCATCATCCGGCGCCAGGCTGAAGCGCGGGCGCGGGCACGCGCCCAAGGGCATTCCGAAACCCGCTTGGCGGACATTTACCGCGCCCTGGAGATGCCCGGCATCGATGCTGCGGCCCTGGAGCGGCTGGAGCGCGCGGTCGAACGCAGGGCGGCCGTCGCCAACCCCAACCTCGTCGCCCTCCTGCGTGCCCTGCGCCGTCGGCGGAAACCCGTCGTGCTGGTGTCCGACATGTATCTCGGCAGGACGGAACTGGAAGAATTGCTGGAATCTGTGGGCATTTCCTCCGGGCGGGATTACGACCGGCTCTACGTCTCCTGCGACCACGGCACCTCCAAAGCCGGCGGTGCGCTGTTCCGGATCGTGCTGGAGGACCATCCCGGCGTGTCGCCCTCGCGGGTCCTCCACATCGGAGACGATCCGGTGACCGACAAGGCAGGAGCCGCCGCCGCCGGGATCCGCAGCGTGCATTACACCTTGCCTGACCGTTCGAAGGAGATGCTGCGGCGCGAAACCCTGCTGGGCAACGCCCCGCGGGGTCCGCTGATACTGCTGCGCACCCTTGCCGGGCGCCGCAGGACGGAGCAGGAAGAGGACGCCTTCTGGCATCACTACGGCGCGACCGTCCTGGGCCCCATCGCCGTGCATTACGCCAACTGGGTGCTGCGCCACGCGGCGGCGCGCGGCATCCGGCGTATCGCTCCGCTGATGCGCGAAGGGGAATTGCTGGGCCGGCTCATCGCGCGCGAAGCGGAACGCCTTGGCATCGACGTCGACGTGAGGCCCTTGGCGGTGTCCCGCGCGGCACTCTACCTGCCGTCGCTGACGCGCTTCGACGAGACGGAGTTCCGGTCCCTGGGCGCCGAAATCTACCTGACGCTCCGGGACGTGACGGTCATGTTCGGCCTGGACGATCTGCCGGACGCGCTCCTGCCCCACGCCGACCGTCCCTTGGTTGACCTGCTGGGCGCCGAATTCGGCAAAGACGCCGAAGCCTATCACGCGGCACGTTCCTACCTTCTGGCCGAACGAACCAAGGACCGCATCCTCGCCAAAGCGCGGCAGGCGCGACGTGATCTGGTTGCCTATGTCGAGACGGAGCTTGCGGACGCCGGGCAGGTGGCGCTGGTGGACATCGGTGCGAAAGGATCGATGTTCGAACGGCTTGGCCAAATGCCTGAACTGGGCGGGCGGTATGACTTCCACGGCTATCTCTTCTACGCCACGCCGGATGCCCTTCACCGGATGGCCCGCGGCTTGCGCGTTCAGATCCACATGCCCTTGACCGCCGCGGCGTTGGAACAGGCAAAGGTCGTTTACCGCAGCCCGCAGTTCTTTGAACTCCTTTTGAACGGCGAGGCCGCGACAACCGGAGGGTACCGCCGCGACGCGGATGGCCACGCCGTTCCCATGTTCCAACCCGTGGACATAGGCGAGGCTCAACGGCGGGCGCTGCAAGCCTGCCACGCCGGCGTCTTCTCCTACTACGGGCAGTGGGCCGCTCTCTCGGGGCGGGATGACGGTGAACCGAATGGGGAGTGGGGGGTCGCCTCGGCCGCGCTTCTCAGCATTCTCCACCGAGCCGTTCATCTGCCGACGCAAGAGGAGGCGACACACATCGGACGCCTCATCTTCGATGTCAACAACGGCTCTCCGGTTCGATTGCCTCTCTGCAACGACAGAGCCCGACGCGTTGTGACGGAACTCTGCGCAGCCGCTCCCCCGGCTTTGTGGTTGAGCCTGACTTTGCAGACACGCCCGTCCGATCTGCCCTGGCCGCAAGGGACGATGGCTCTGGAGCAGGCTGGGCACATCGAAGAGATGATCGAGGGTGCGCAGGGCGGTTTCGGCCACAGGACCATCAGCCGGCAACTTGCCCATCTGGTGCGACGCGCCGGCGTAAGCCGATTCATTCTTTGCGCGGCCGGCGGCATGGGCGGCATGGGGCCAACGTTCCTCGACGTTGCCCGTGAGGCTGGGCTGGAATGCGTCGGTTACGCCGACCTGCTGGTCATGGGGGACGGCGTTTTCCGGCAGGCGGAATTGGGGCTGGCCGACGCCGCGCGGCAGGACTGCCGGGATGTCGTCGTGGTCAGCGTCGGCTATGGCCCCGCCATCATCGATGCCTTGAAGAAAAACAATGAGGGCGATGAACGGCCACTGCGATGCTGGTGGTACGACGGAACACGCTTCCGGACCACCAGACTTCTGCACGGGGCACAAGAAGAAATCGGATAAGGATGGAAATCTAGAGCGAAAGACTATTCGCTTTATTCGTTGAGAAGGTCGAGCAGGTATTTGCCGTAGCCGCTTTTGGCGAGCGGACGGGCGATGCGGGTCAGTTGCTCACCATCGATGAAGCCTTTGCGCCAGGCAATCTCCTCGGGCGAGGCGATCTTCAGGCCTTGGCGGGCCTCGATCGTCTGGACGAACTCCGCCGCCTGCAGCAGGGACTGGTGCGTGCCGGTGTCGAACCAAGCGTAACCGCGGCCCAGTCTTTCGACGGCGAGCCGCTGTCGCGCGAGATAGACGTTGTTCACGTCGGTGATCTCAAGCTCGCCGCGCGCCGAGGGCGTGATCGTCGCCGCGATGTCGAGCACGGCGTTGTCGTAGAAGTAGAGCCCGGTCACCGCGTAGTTGGACTTCGGGACGACCGGCTTTTCCTCGATGGCCACCGGACGGCCTTCGGCGTCGAAGCTCACCACGCCGTAGCGTTCGGGGTCGCGCACATGATAGCCGAACACGGTGGCGCCCTCCGCCCGTTTGACGGCACGCAGCAGCGCCAGTTCCAGGTCGTGGCCGAAGAAGATGTTGTCGCCCAGGATCAGGCAGACGCTGTCGGTGCCGACGAAATGCCGCCCGATGATGAAGGCCTGGGCCAGCCCTTCGGGCTTCGGCTGTTCCGCGTAGGAGAGCGCGATGCCCCATTGGCTGCCGTCGCCCAGCAGGCGGTGGAATTGCGGCTGGTCCTCCGGCGTGGTGATGACCAGGATGTCGCGGATGCCCGCCAGCATCAGCGTCGACAGCGGATAATAGATCATCGGCTTGTCGAACACCGGAAGCAGCTGCTTGCTGGTCACCTGTGTCAGCGGATAGAGCCGCGTGCCGGAACCGCCGGCCAGAATGATGCCCTTCATCGCTGCGTGTCCGTGCCTTGTGTGTCGGAAAGGGTCTCGTCCAGCATCCGGTCGAGGCCGTCCATCCAGTCCGCCGGGGCGATGCCGTAGGCTTGACCGATCCGCGCGGTATCGAGCACGGAATTGGCTGGCCGCCGGGCCGGTGTCGGGAAATCGGCGGTCGCGATGGCCCGCACCGGGGGCTTCCGCCCGATCCGGCCGGCGGCGCGTTCCACGATGCGTTCGGCGAAGCCGTGCCATGTGGTGGCGGGAGCGCCGGCGTAATGGAAGACACCGGGCGTCCATCCGCCGGTCAGGCGGGCCTGGGCGATGGTGGCGACGGCCGCGGCGATGGCCATCGCCGGGGTGGGGCAGCCGTGCTGGTCGGCGACCACCCGCAGCTCGTCCCGTTCACGGGCCAGCCGCAGCATGGTCTTGACGAAATTGTGCCCGTGCGCCCCGAACACCCAGGCGGTGCGCAGGATCACATGGTCGGGCTGGACCGTCCGCACCGCTTCCTCGCCGGCCAGCTTGCTGGCGGCGTAGACGCCCTGCGGGGCAACGGGGTCTTCCTCCCGCCAGGGTTCGGTCTTGCTGGTGCCGTCGAAGACATAGTCGGTGGAGACGTGGATCAGCGGCACGTTGGCGGCGGCGCAGGACCGCGCCAGATGGGCCGGCCCGTCGCGGTTGACCGCATAGGCCGCGTCCGCCTCGCTCTCCGCCTTGTCCACGGCGGTGTAGGCCGAGGCGTTGACGACCAGCGCCGGGCTGTGGGCCGCCAGGGCCGCGGTGACCGCCTGCTCATCCGTCACGTCGCCATCGGCGCGGGTCAGCCCGACCGGGGTCAGGCCCGGCGCCCAGGCGGCGCGCATCAGCTCGAAGCCGACCTGACCGTTGGCGCCGAAGATCAGGATGGTGCCCATGGCGGCGGCTCCGGTCATTCAGCGGATTGTGCGGTGGGCGCTACGCCGAGACGCTGGCCGCCGTAGCCGGCGGACAGGCGCTCCCACCAGGCGCGGTTGTCCAGATACCAGGCGACGGTGCGGCGGATGCCCGTCTCGAAGGTCTCGCTCGGGCGCCAGCCCAGTTCGGAGGACAGCTTGGTGGCGTCGATGGCGTAGCGGTGGTCGTGCCCCGGCCGGTCGGTGACGTGGGTGATCAGGCTCCGCCGCGGGCCGCCGGGAAGCGGACCGGCCAGCTCGTCCACCAGATCGCAGATGGCGTGCACGACGTCGATGTTGCGGCGCTCGCTGTCGCCGCCGACGTTGTAGCTCTCGCCCAGCCGCCCGGTGGTCAGGATGGTCCACAGCGCCGAGGCGTGGTCGTCCACATACAGCCAGTCGCGCACGTTCAGGCCGCTGCCGTAGACCGGCAGGGGTTGGCCCTGCAGCGCCTTCAGCGTCATCAGCGGAATCAGCTTCTCCGGAAATTGCCAGGGGCCGTAGTTGTTCGAACAGTTGCTGGCCACCGTCGGCAGGCCGTAGGTCTCGTGCCAGGCGCGCACGAAATGATCGGATGCCGCCTTGCTGGCCGAATAGGGGGAGTTGGGCGCGTAGGGCGTGGTTTCGGAGAAGCGCCCCTCCTCGCCCAGCGTGCCGAACACCTCGTCGGTGGAGACGTGGTGGAAGCGGAACCGCTCCTTCGCCTCGCCCTCCAGCCCGCGCCAGTAGTCCAGCGCGACACGCAGCAGGGTGACGGTGCCGACCACGTTGGTCTGCACGAAGGCCATGGGGCCGTCGATGGAGCGGTCGACGTGGGTTTCCGCGGCCAGATGGATGACCGCCGTGGGGCGGTGCGCGGCGAAGACGCGGCGCAGGTCGGCCTCGTCGCCGATGTCCACCCGCTCGAAGGTGTAGCGCGGCTCGTCCGCGAAGGGGGCAAGGCTTTCCAGGTCCGCGGCGTAGGTCAGCTTGTCGACGTTGACGACCGAGGCCGTCGTGTTGGCCAGCACCCAGCGGATGAAGGCCGACCCGATGAATCCCGCGCCCCCCGTCACCAATATGCGCATGCCTTTTCCCCTTTACGGCCTCTCGCGGCACGCCGTTGCGTCAAAAAACGTCAGAACAGATCCACCGCCGCGGCCAGGGCCGGCGCCACCGCGTCCTTGTCCGACACCACGGTTCCGGCCACCGCCGGCCAGCCGATGCCGAG
This sequence comes from Pseudomonadota bacterium, assembly GCA_023413605.1. Classification (GTDB taxonomy): domain Bacteria; phylum Pseudomonadota; class Alphaproteobacteria; order Azospirillales; family Azospirillaceae; genus Azospirillum. Next base: position 1,546 of record JAEZPL010000722.1, on the reverse strand, counting down.
CGCCGGATCGTTCCACAGGATCGCCCGTTCCCGCTCGTGAGAATAAAAAGCGTCCACCTTGTAGGCGACGATCGTATCCGGCTCCAGCGTGCAGAAGCCATGGGCGAAGCCGACGGGAACGAAGAGCTGCTCCAGACCGTCGGCGCTCAACTCCACCGCGACGTGCCGTCCGAAGGTCGGGGAGCCGCGGCGGATGTCCACCGCCACGTCGAGGATACGCCCGCGCAGGACGCGCACCAGCTTGGTCTGGGCGTCGGGCTCCAACTGGTAATGCAGGCCGCGCACCGTGCCCGGCTTGGCCGACAAAGATTGATTGTCCTGGACCCAGCGCCGCTCCAGGCCGTGGCTGGCGAAGGTCCGCTCGCTCCAGGTCTCGACGAAATAGCCCCGCGCGTCGCCGAACTTCTTCGGCACGACCAGTTGGACATCGGGCAAGGACGTGGGGGTAACGTGCATGGCGGCGGCGAAATCCTTTGGGGAACTGTGCGTGTTATGGCGGGGCGGCAGGCTTTTCAAGCGGATTGTGCCCGACGGTCCCTGATGGTGCTCAGCCCCCCGGCGTCCCGGTCTCCTGCACGAGGCCGTATTTCATCAGGTGGACGAGGCTGCGCAGCATCAGCAGGCGGCGTTCCTCCGGCACGAGGGCTAGGACGTCGGCGACCGGCCGGCCGGGTGGGTCCAGGGCCTCCAGCGCCAGCATGAGGTCGGTGGCCGGGGACACGGTGCCGCCGCGCGCCGTGGAGTTCAGCGGGTCGGCGTGCAGGGCCGCCAGGGACTCCGCCATCCCCGCGCGGGCGAGGCCGCCGGCCCGCACCAGCCGCGTGGACGGGGACAGATGACGCGTCGGGTAGGATTCGAACATCCGCAACGGATCGGGGCGCAGCGGGTTGCCGTCGCGGTTGGGACGGCGCGGGGCGCGTTCCGTGGCGTGGCGGCGAATGTCGGACAACTGGCGCCAGACGTCGAGATACTGCGGGATGATGGCCTTCCAATCGAACATGGCGACGGCGCGGGCACGCCCGGCCTCGCCCATCCGCCGGCGCAGCGCGGGGTCGGCGGCCAGCCGCGCATAGGCGTCCGCCGCCGCCGCCACATCGACGGCGCTCACCTGCGAGACGCGCCCGATGTAGAAATCGTAGGTGTCCAGCCCGGCGGCGTAGCGGTCGGCGAAGTCGGGTCCGGTGCCCGGCGGCGGCAGGGTGGTGGGAATCCGGAAGCCGTCCACCCCGTCGCGCACCGTCTCGCGGTAGCCGTTCCAGTCGGTGATGACGCAGGGCAGCCCCGCCGCCATCGCCTCCACCGGGGAGATCCCGAAGGTTTCCTGCACATTGTCCACCAGCGAGGTGAACAGGTCGGCGGCGGCCCAGATGCGGGTCCGCACCTCCGGCTTGCGGCCGTCCAGAAAGATGGCGTTGACGCTGGGGCAATAGCGCCTGGCCCCCTGGATGAAGGCGGCGCCGATGGCGTCGTTGCCGAACCAGCCGGCCTGGATCAGGTGGAACCGCTTGCCGGTCCGCCGGGCCGCCTCTTCCAGCGCCAGATACAT
>JAEZPL010000713.1 GCA_023413605.1 Pseudomonadota bacterium | reverse complement strand
CTGCTGGATTGCCCGGTCTACCTGCTGTTCTGCCGGCGTGAGTGTGGGCGCTACCGGCTCGACGCCGAAATGCTGGCGGAACGGGTGGTCCTGCCGCGGGGGCAGCGGGAGGAGGCACTGGCCGGCTACGCCGCCGCCTTCGCCAGCCGGCTGGAGCGGCACGCGCTGGCCGACCCGTACCAGTGGTTCAACTTCTTCGATTTCTGGGCTCGCCCGGAAGGGAGCGCGCCGTCATGATTTCCGCGGATGTCACCATCCAGGCCCAGTTCTACGACCTGGACCCCATGGAGGTGGTCTGGCACGGCAACTACGCCCGCTATCTGGAGCAGGCGCGTTGCGCTCTGCTGGACCGCATCGGCTACAACTACCCCGACATGGCGGCGTCCGGCTTCATGTGGCCGATCGTGGACATGCAGCTGAAATACGTGCGGCCCATCCGCTTCGCCCAGACCGTGGTGGTCACCGCGACACTGTCCGAGTACGAGAACCGCATCCGGATCGATTACCGCATTCGCGATGAGAAGACCGGCGAACTGCTGACCAAGGCCCGCACCGTGCAACTGGCCGTGAACGCAAAAAGCGGCGAGCTGTCGTTCGAATCCCCGCCCGTGCTGATCGAGAAGGTGAGGGCCCTGCTGTGACCCGTGTCGTCCTTGCCCTGCTGGCCCTGCTCGCGCTGACGCCCCCCGCCCTGGGGGCACCGCCGGAACCCGCGACTCTGTCCGAAGGACAGGTGCTGCGCGGACGCTTCGTGCAGGAGCGGCATTTGAAGGGCTTCCCGGCCCCGTTGAAAAGCGAAGGGCGCTTCACGCTGGTGCCCGGTCGCGGGCTGCTGTGGCGAACCGAGACCCCCTTTGCCGTGACCACGGTGATGAGTCCGTCCGGCATCGTACAAGAGGTGCGCGGGGCGGAGACCATGCGGCTTCCCGCCGCCAAGCTGCCGTTCCTGTCGCGGCTCTACGCCATGCTCGGCGGGGCGCTCGGCGGCGACCTGAAGGCGTTGGAGGGCATGTTCAGCATCGCCCGCGAGGCCGACGCGTCCGGATGGCGACTGGTCCTGACGCCGCTGAAGGCGGACGACCCGTCCATGCCGATCCGCAGCATCACACTGAAGGGCGCCCGCCTCGTGGAGACCGTGGAGATCGTCAAGCCCGACGGCGATTTTGACAGCCTGCGCTTCATCGACCAGGATCTGACCGCTGGGCCGGCGGCACCCGAGGAACTTCGGCAATTGGGCTCCGCGGACCGGTCATGAGGCGCCTTGCCGCACTGGCGTGGCTGGCGTTCGTCCTGCTGGCCGGCCTGCATCTCGCCCACCGCATCCAGGATGGCCTGACCTTCCGCACCGACCTGCTGGCACTGCTGCCACGGGAGGAGCAGGATCCCGTCCTTCAACGCGCCAACGAGGCCGTTTCCCGCGCGCTGGGGCGCCGGGTGGTGGCGCTGGTCGGCGATCCGTCGCGGGATCGGGCGCGCGCCGCGGCGCTGGCCCTGTCCGCCGACCTGAAGGCGACCGGGCTCGTCTCCTCCGCTGGGGACGAAATCGGCGCCGACCGCATGAAGGCGATGGGCGCCCTGTATTTCCCGCACCGCCGGGGGCTGCTGAGCGACGGCGATCGCGCGCTGCTGCTGGCTGGCCGGGGGGAGGATTTGGCGCTTCGTGCGCTGTCGCAGGCCTTCGGCGTCTTCGGCATGGCCGACGCCAACCTGCTGCGCAACGATCCCTTTCTGCTGCTGCCGTCCTTCTTCACCGGCCTGCCGTTCCCGCTGTCCCGGCTGACGCCCGACGACGGGCTGCTGACCGTGGTGGAGGACGGCACGACCTGGGTCCTCGTGTCGGCCGTGCTGGCCGGCGAGCCGTTCGAGCTGGATTTGCAGGAGCGGGTTATCGGCACCTTCGACACCTCGGTCGAGCGGCTCCGGCAGGACGCCCCCAGCCTCCAGGTCAAGCGGTTGGGGGCGGTGTTCTTCGCGCAGGCCGGGTCGCAGGCGGCCCTGAGTGAGTCGACGTGGCTGTCCACCCTGTCGCTGGGCGGCACGGTGCTGCTGATCCTGCTGGTGTTCCGGCGCGTCGGGCCGCTGCTGCACAATCTGCTGGCTCTGGGCGTCGGCCTGGGTGTTGGTCTGTCGGGCAGCCTGTTCCTGTTCGGGGAACTGCATGTGGCCGCCCTGCTGTTTGGGACCAGCCTGATCGGCGTCGCGGTCGACTACAGCCTGCATTACAGCGCCTGCCTGTTCGACCGCACGGCCCGCACGCCGCGCGACCGGCTGGCCCACGTGCTGCCGGGGATCACGCTGGGGCTGTTGACCACTCTAATCGGCTACATGGCGTTGCTGCTGGCGCCCTTTCCGGGGCTGCGGCAGATCGCGGTGTTCTCAATCCTCGGGCTGGTCGCCGCCTTTCTGACCGTGGCGTTGTGGCTGCCGACACTGGACCGCGCCGCCCCCCTTCGGCATGGCGATCGAATGCTGGCCGCAGCGGGCCGTCTCTGGAGCTTCTGGGAGGACACGCGCTGGCGTCCTGCGCGCGCGCTGATCCTGGTGTCGCTCGGCCTCGTTGGGGTGGCGGGGCTGTCACGCCTGCACGCGGACGACGACGTGCGGCGCATGCAGTCCCTGTCCCCCGCCCTGGTTCAGGAGCAGGAGGAGATCCAGCGCCGCATCGGCGCCATCACGGCCACCCAGTTCCTGCTGGTGCGCGGTGCGGACGACGAGACGGCCCTGCGCCGGCAGGAGTCAATCGCCGGCACGCTGGCCGCGCTGAAGGGGGAGGGGGCCATCGCCGGCTATCAGATGCCGGCGGCCTTCGTGCCATCCGCCCAGCGTCAGGCGGAGAACCGCGCCCTGCTGCGCAAGTCCCTGGAGGGACCGCACCTCGCTGTCCTGCGCGAACAGCTCGGCCTGCCGCCAGTCCCGCCCGAGAAGGAGGAAGCGGTTCCGCCCCTCACCCTCGCCATGGCGCTGGAGCGGGGAAACGTGCCGTTCCTCGGCGAACTGGTGCTCGGCCCTGGCCTGCACCTCGTCGCCCTGCAAGGGTTGGCTCGGTCGGACGCGGTGCGCGCGGCGCTGGCCGGCGTGGAGGGCGTGCGGTTGGTCGATCCCACGGCGGACTTCAGCGCGCTGTTGGGCAAGTACCGACAACGGGCCTTGCTGCTGATCGCCGCGTCGGCCCTGCTGATGGTGCCGACGCTGGTCTGGCGCTACGGCTGGCGGGGGGCGCTGCGGACCATGGTGCCGTCCGCGCTGGCGCTGATGCTGGCCCCGGCGGTCGCGGCGCTGGCGGGGCAGAGCTTCACCTTCTTCCATGCGATGGCGCTGGTGCTGATTCTGTCGGTCGGCGTGGACTACAGCATTTTCTGCGCGGAGTCGGGCGCAGAGCCGGAGTGCAGGCCGGGGACGGAAGCGGATCGGCGTCCGGTCACCATGGTCGCGGTGTGGCTGGCCACCCTGACGACGCTGCTGTCCTTCGGGCTGCTGGCCTTCAGCCAGGTCGCGGCGGTCCACAGCTTCGGTCTGACGATGCTGGTGGGGGTGTCGCTGTCCTTCCTCCTGGCGCCTCTTGCCGCACCGAAAAGCAGCAAGGTCACGACGCCGTCGCGTGCGCTTTGATACGGTTTGTGTCATATCAGGATTCCTTTCGTCGGGGTGTTCGCGCGTTGGTTCAGGCCTTTCGAAAAACAGTTCTGGTTTTGGGTTTGCTTGTCGGTGCCTGCGCCGCCATTCCCTCTCCTGGTCCGGACGCGCGGGCACCGATGATCGGGCCGACGCAGCGCCTCGCCCTGCCTCGCCCGGCCGACCTCGGCCGCAGTGTGGAGGCGGCGCAGCTGATCACCGCGCGCCGCGGCGGCGACACCTTCGTGTTCGAGGGGCATGTCAGCGTCACGCCGGAGCGGTTCATGCTCGTGGGGCTCGACACGCTGGGCCGCCGCGCCATGACGGTCACCTGGACCGACGCGGGTTTGGAGGTGGAAACGGCCCCCTGGCTGCCCGAAGGCGTGCATCCCGGCGCCATGCTGGCTGACCTCGTCGTGCTCTATTGGCCGGACGTGGTGGTGCGCAAGGCGTTGGCCCCGGCGGGGGCGGATCTGACGGTGGACGCCACGACGCGCACGGTGCGCGCCGACGGTCGGGATCTGCTGCGCGCAACTTACGGCTGGCCGGCGGGTGGCCCCTGGACCGGCACGCTGCGCTACGCGAATCTCGCCTGGGGCTACGAGATCGAGGTGCAGTCGCAGGAACTGGGGCCGCAGGAGCAGGGGCGATGACCGTCGGGTTCGGCCTGCCCGCGATGGGGCTTGCCACCCCCATTGGCACGGGCGCTGCGGCGGTCGCCGATGCCCTGTTCACCGGCACCCGCGCCGGACTGTCGGCGCGCGATGATTTCATCCCCGGCCGCACGGTGCATGTCGGCGCGGTGAACGACGCGCTGCCGCCCGTCCCGGCGGGGCTGGAAGCCTGGGATTCCCGCAACAACCGCCTGATGCTGCTGGCGCTGGACCAGATCGCCGGTGCGGTGGAGGACGCCGTCCGCCGCTTCGGCCGGCACCGCGTCGCCGTCGTGCTGGGCACCAGCACCGCCGGCATCGCGGAGGGGGAGGCGGCCTTCGCCGCACTCCAGCGCGACGGTGCCTGGCCCGCCGGGTTCCAGTACCGTCAGCAGGAGACCGGCAGCCTCGCCGATTTCGCCGCCCGCGCCCTGGGGCTGACCGGACCGGCCTACACCGTGGCGACCGCCTGCTCGTCGAGTGGTAAGGTCTTCGGCTCGGTCCGCCGGCTGATCCGCGCCGGGCTGGCCGACGCCGCCGTGGTGGGCGGGGCCGACACGTTGTGCCGCATGACGGTGGGCGGCTTCGCCGCGTTGGAGGCGGTGTCGGGCGGCCTGTGCAACCCCTTCAGCGCCAACCGCGACGGCATCAACATCGGCGAGGCCGCGGCGGCCTTCCTGATGACACGCGACCCGGCGGAGGTGAACCTGATCGGCGTCGGCGAAAGCTCCGACGCGTACCACGTCAGCGCCCCGGACCCAGAAGGGCGCGGCGCGCTGGCGGCCATGGCGGCGGCGCTGGCTGACGCCGGCCTGTCGCCACACGACATCGCCTACGTCAACCTGCACGGCACCGGCACGCCGCTGAACGACTCCATGGAGGGCAAGGCCATGAACGCGCTGTTCGGCGCCGGCACGCCTTGCAGCTCCACCAAGGCCATGACCGGCCACACGCTGGGCGCCGCCGGGGCCTGCGAGGCGGCCTTCCTGTGGCTGACCCTGCACCGGGACCACAACCCGGCGGGCCGGCTGCCCCCGCATCTGTGGGATGGCGCCGCCGACCCGGCCATCCCGCCGCTTGCGCTGACGGCGCCGGGGGCGGCTCTGCCTGACCCGCAGGGGCCGGCGGCGATGCTCAGCAGCTCCTTCGCCTTCGGCGGCAGCAACGTGGCGCTGGTGTTCGGGCGCGGAGGCCAGTCGTGAAGCCCTGCTCCCGTCCCATTGAGGCACTGCTGCCGCACGCCCGCCCCATGATCCTGCTGGACGAGGTGGTCGGTTGCGACGAGACGCGGCTGGCCGCGGCCCTGACCGTGCGCGCCGGCACCCCCTTCTTTGAAACCGGCCGGGGCGTGGCCGCCCATGTCGCCATCGAATGGATGGCCCAGGCCTGCGGCGCCTTCGTCGGCGCGGAGGCGCTGGAGAGCGGCGGGGCCGTTCGCCTCGGCCTGCTGCTCGGCACGCGGAACTTCGAGGCGGCCGTCTCCTGGTTTTCGGAGGGGACGCGGGTGGATGTATCCGCGGCGCTGGTCTACCGGGACGGGGAGATGGGCGTGTT
>JAEZPL010000625.1 GCA_023413605.1 Pseudomonadota bacterium | reverse complement strand
AGGCCTGCAGGTCCACCACCCCGCGCCCGCGGTCCTGCGACGGCGGGGTCAGGTGGTGGACCAGATCGCCGTGATGGACCAGGAAATCGGGATGGTCCCGCAGATAGGCGTGCACCTCCTCGGCGGTCGGCGCGTCCTTCCGGTGGGGGGTGTGTCCCGGCTCCCGGCCCATGCAGCGCTCCTCAGAGGATGGACTGGCCGGTCTTCTGCCAGTCGGCCACGAACTGGGCCAGACCCTTGTCCGTCAGCGGATGGTTGAAGAGCTGCTTCAGCACGGACGGCGGGGCGGTCACGACATGGGCGCCCAGGCGGGCGGAATCGACGATGTGGATCGGGTTGCGGATCGAGGCGACCAGCACCTCGGTCTTGAAGTAGTCGTAATTGCTGTAGATCTCGACGATGTCGGAGATGAGGCCCATGCCGTCCTGCCCGATGTCGTCCAGGCGGCCGACGAAGGGCGACACGAAGGTGGCGCCGGCCTTGGCGGCCAGGATCGCCTGCGCCGGCGAGAAGCACAGCGTCACGTTGACCATCGTCCCTTCGGAGGAGAGGATCTTGCAGACCTTCAGGCCGGCCTGCGTCAGCGGAACCTTCACCGCGACGTGGTCGGAGATCTTGGCAATCTTCTTGCCTTCCGCCAGCATGGTCTCGAAGTCGGTGGACGCCACCTCGGCGCTGACCGGGCCGTCCACAACGTCGCAGATTTCGGCCACAAGGTCGAGGAAGCTGCGACCAGTCTTGGCGACGAGGGAGGGGTTGGTGGTAACACCGTCCAGCAGGCCGGTGTCGGCCAGATCGCGGATTTCGGCGATGTCGGCGGTGTCGACGAAGAACTTCATGACCACGAATCCATACTTGCTGAGGAAGTCCGGGCGCTGTCGCCCGGGAACGGAGGCCCGGTGTTGCGGCCAGAGGGCACTTTAGACCATGTGTGCCGCTTCCGCCAGTTCCGGGGCCCCTGCGCAGGCCGATCTTCTGGGGCCTGACCTGCGGGTCCGCGTGCTCCTGCCGCTGCCGTTGCGCGAGGCCTACGACTACCGCGTGCCCGCCGGGATGACTCTCAACCCGGGGGACTATGTGGAAGTTCCGCTGGGTCCGCGCCGCGTCCTGGGCGTCGTGTGGGGCGAGGGCGCCGGGGTCGTCGAATCGGCCCGGCTGAAGGCCGTCGCGCGCCGTTTCGACGTGCCGCCGATGCCGGAGGTGGAGCGCCGCTTCATCGAATGGGTGGCCGCCTACACCATGACGCCGCCGGGCCATGTGCTGCGCATGGCGATCAGCGTGCCGGCCGCGCTGGAACCGCCGAAGCCCATGCTGGCCTACCTGCGCAAGCCCGACGCGGAGCCGCCGCCCGGATTCAAGATGACCGACCCGCGCAAGCGCGTGCTGGCTCTGCTGGACGATACCTTGTCCGGGGGACCGCCGCGCACACCCGCCGAACTGGCGGAGGAGGCCGGCTGCGGCGTCACCGTGGTGCGCGGTCTTGCCGAGGCCGGGCTGCTGGAACCCGTGCTGCTCCAGCCGACGAGGCTCGGCCGGCCGGACTGGTCGCGCGAGGGGCCGACGCTGTCGGGCGACCAGGGTTTTGCCGCGGAGGATCTGCGGCAGCGCGTTGCGTCCGGCGTCTACTCCACCGTGCTGCTGGACGGCGTGACCGGCTCCGGCAAGACGGAGGTCTATTACGAGGCCATCGCCGCCGCGCTGAAGGAGGGCAAGCAGGCGCTCGTCCTGCTGCCGGAAATCGCCCTGTCGGCGCAGTGGCTGGAGCGGTTCGCCCGGCGCTTCGGCGCGCCGCCCGCCGAATGGCATTCGGAACTGACCGGGGCGCAGCGCCGCGACACTTGGCGCGCCGTGGCCAACGGGGAGGTGCCGGTGGTGGTCGGCGCCCGCTCCGCCCTGTTCCTGCCCTACAAGAACCTGGGCGTCATCATCATCGACGAGGAGCACGACTCCGCCTACAAGCAGGAAGAGGGTGCCATCTACCACGCCCGCGACATGGCCGTGGCGCGGGCGCATCTGGGCGGCATCCCCATCGTGCTGGTCTCCGCCACCCCGTCGCTGGAAACGAAGGTCAACGCCGACAGCAACCGCTACGCCCGCATCCATCTGCCGGGCCGTCATGGCGGTGCCGTGCTGCCGGACGTGGAATTGATCGACCTGCGCAAGGACCGGCCGCCGGCCCGCCATTGGCTGGCGCCGACCCTGAAAAAGGCGATCGAGGAGACGCTGGCGGAAAAGGAGCAGGTCATGCTGTTCCTGAACCGCCGCGGCTACGCGCCGTTGACGCTCTGCCGCGCCTGCGGCCACCGGCTGCAATGCCCGAACTGCACCGCGTGGCTGGTGGAACACCGGCTTGCCCGCAAGCTCCAGTGCCATCACTGCGGCCTGTCCCAGCCGCTGTCCCCCACCTGCCCGGAATGCGGCGAGGAGGGCTCGCTGGCCGCCTGCGGCCCCGGCGTCGAGCGCATCGCGGAGGAGGTGACGGAGCTGTTTCCCGACGCCCGCGCCGCCATCATGGCGTCGGACACGCTGTTCGGGCCCCGCGCCATCCAGGAGATGGTCCGCCGGATCGCCGACCACGAGCTGGACATCCTGATCGGCACGCAGGTCATGGCGAAGGGCCACCATTTCCCCATGCTGACCCTGGTGGGCGTGGTGGACGCCGACCTGGGGCTGGCCGGGGGCGATCTGCGCGCGGGGGAGCGGACCTACCAGCTGCTCCACCAAGTGGCCGGACGCGCCGGGCGCGGCGAGCGGCCGGGCCGGGTCATGCTGCAGACCTACATGCCGGAACATCCTGTGATGCAGGCGCTGGCCGCCGGCGACCGCGACGGCTTCTACCAGCTGGAGGCGGAGATGCGGCTGGAGGCCGGCATGCCGCCCTTCGGCCGATTGGCCGCGCTGATCGTGTCGGGCGAGGATGCCACGGCGGTCGAGCGCGTCGCGATGGCGCTCGGCCGCGCCGCGCCGCGCAGCGAGACGGTCCATGTGCTGGGGCCGGCCCCGGCGCCGCTGGCTCTGCTGCGCGGCCGGCACCGGCGGCGTCTGCTGCTGAAGGCCCCGCGCTCGACCCAGGTGCAGCCGCTGATCGCCCGCTGGCTGGAGCAGGTGGAGATTCCGCCCAGCGTGCGCGTGCAGGTGGACGTGGACCCCTACAGTTTCCTGTAGGGGAGGGGGTATGGAACGGTCGGGGATTTTTGAAGGGGGCCTGCGACCGATTGTCCCTGCGCGCCCCGCAGGGCACCTGTGACGATTGGCGCGTTGCAGTCCTGTAACCTTGGTATTACCAGAGTCTGGTTGTCGCCATTACGTGGGCTTTTCCATGTCCAGGCTGCTCGGCCGTTTCCACGTCCACACTCTGCTGACGGTTCTTCCCGTGATGCTGCTGCTGCTCGTCATCGCCGTGGCGGCGGGCGTGCCCGCGCAGACCCGCGGGACGGAGGCGGAGGCCAAGGTGTTGCTGGACAAGGTCGCCGGATTCCTGCGCCAGCACGGCGCCCAGGCGGCGCCGGACGCCTTCTCACGGCGCGACGGGGCCTTCATCGACCGGGATCTCTACCCCACCTTGATCGATCGGGACGGGACGATGGTGGCGCACGGCTGGACGCCGTCGCTGAACGGCGCGAATCTGATGGATCTGAAGGACGTCGATGGTCGGCCCTTCATCCGCGAGGCGCTGACCCTCGTCGCCGACCAGGGCGCTGGCGCGGTGACCTACAAATGGAACGACCCGCTGTCCGGCCAAATCGCCCCCAAGACCATGCATGTGCGCCGCATCGACCTGGACGGCGCGCCCTACATGCTGTCGGTCGGCACCTATCGGTAAGGCGAAGACGCGGGAGACGCCGGGGCGAATCGGAGACGGTTCAGGTGGGAAAACGACGCGGGCGGGCGTGCTGGCAAGGTGAATTTCGGGGGAGGTGAGGAGGAAATCGCCGCCGACAGTTTTTTTTAAAGGACGGACACGGAGCGGCCGGCGCGCGGGCGGGGGCGCCAGATCGACAGGCACTCGGCCGCCGTGGCGCCCGTGCCGATGCCGTACCAGCCCGAGCGGTCGTTGAAGGACAGGCTGTAACGGCCGCGGCCGTCGCGTTCGAACCGGAACACGGGGCGGTCGACCCCCGGCAGCAGAACCAGCAGACGATCGTATTCGCGGCCCGTCTCGCGGACCACCCCGGCCCAGTGGCCAAGGCGCAGCTTCGGTTCCGCCACCGTTTCGAATTCGACAAGATCGGCGGGCGTGAAGCGGGCGCAGGAGAAGGCGACGACGGTCATGGCAGGCCTGGGTGTCTTTCCTGTCTGGCGGGCAATCCGGGAAACGGCCCCGTTTCGGGCGCGCTCCCGACGGCGCTTGGTCGGTGGAACGTGACGGCGCCACGGTGCGCGGGAATGGTTAATTGGATATTAAACGGGGTTTAAGGTCACAGCCTCGTCCCCCCTGGAGCGGCTCTTTCCGACCGCCGAGGGACGCCGCCGGGGCCGGCCGTTGCGCCGCCGCAGTGGTATGCCCATTTCAAGTTTTCGCCCCAAAGGCTTGAACCCGCGCCGAACCGGCCCAAAACGCCGCACTCGAATTGTCCAGACCCCGTTGCGCGGGGGCTAATCCTGTGATATTGGACCGCTCGCTTTCGCGGACTGGGCCGCCGCGATGTGGGTTGCACACCCTTAAGGCCCTGAAAATTCACCGTCTACCGAACTCAATTCGAGGGATCAGGTGGCATCCGAAGGTACAGGCGTTTCCGAACTCGCTACGCGCTACTCCATCGCGCTGTTCGAGCTTGCGGATGAGAACAAAGCGTTGGATCAGGTCGCGAGCGATCTGGCTGCGCTGAAGCAAATCCTGGCCGAGAGCGCCGACCTTCGCCGCCTCGTCCGTAGTCCCGTGATCAGCCGTGCCGACCAAGGCCGGGCGATGGCCGCGGTTCTGGACCGCGCCGAAGTGTCCGATCTGACCAAGCGCTTCATCGGGCTGGTGGCGAAGAACCGCCGCCTGTTCGCGCTTGAAGGCATGATCGACGGCTATCTCGCCGAACTGGCCCGCCGCCGTGGCGAGGTCACCGCGAAGGTCACGTCGGCGAAGCCGCTGAGCGACGCTCAGCTGGCGGCCGTCACCGACGCGCTGAAGGCATCGGTCGGATCGAAGGTGTTGATCGACACCTCCGTCGATCCCTCGCTGATCGGCGGCATGATCGTTAAGTTCGGCTCGCGCATGGTCGACACCTCGGTGCGCACGAAGCTGAACAAATTGCAACTCGCCATGAAGGCCTCAGGGGGATCAGTCTGATGGATATCCGCGCCGCAGAAATCTC
>JAEZPL010000537.1 GCA_023413605.1 Pseudomonadota bacterium | reverse complement strand
CGTGGTGGCCGACCTCGTCGGCGGGCCGATGTTCAACGATCTGCTGCGCATCCTGCGGCCGGAGGGGCGCTACACCACCGCCGGGGCCATCGCCGGGCCGGTGGTGCAGCTCGACCTGCGGACGCTGTACCTGAAGCACCTTCAGCTGCACGGCTCGTCCCAAGGCACGCGCGGCGCCTTCCGCCGGCTGCTCGGCTACATCGAGGACGGGCGGATCAAGCCGTTGCTGGCCGGGACCTACAAGCTGTCGGACTTCCACCGCGCCCAGCAGGACTTCATGGGCAAGGGCTTCGTCGGCAAGCTGGTGGTCGTGCCGGATGCCAAATGGCCTGTCGAAAAATATAACGAGGTGGGGCTCCGCGAGTGACGGAGCCCGCGGGTTATGACATGCCGCCACCGAGTGCCGCATCCACCGCGGCCTCGGCGTGGATGGTGGTGGTGTCGAAGACGGGGACCGGGCTGTCCTCCGGCTTCACCAGCAGCATGATTTCGGTGCAGCCGAGGATCACCGCCTCGGCTCCCGCCTCCACGAGGCGGGCGATGATGCGGCGGTAGGCGTCGCGCGAGTCCGGCCGCACGATGCCCTTGACCAGCTCGTCATAGATGATCCGGTGCACCGTCTGGCGGTCCCCGGCGTCGGGCACCAGCACGTCGAAGCCGAACTTCGAGGACAGGCGGCCCTTGTAGAAGTCCTGCTCCATGGTGAAGGCGGTGCCCAGCAGCCCCACCCGGCGCAGCCCGGCCGCCGCGATGCGCGCGGCGGTGGGATCGGCGATGTGCAGCAGCGGCACGGCCACGGCCGCTTCGACCTCGCCGGCCATGCGGTGCATGGTGTTGGAGCAGATCAGCAGCAGATCGGCGCCGCCGCGTTCCAGCCGCTGCGCCGCATCGACCATCAGGCGGGTCGCGGCCTCCCACTCGCCGCGGGCTTGAAGCGCCTCGATCTCCCCGAAATCGAAGGAATACATCAGGGTCTTGGCGGAATGGACGCCGCCCAGCCGTTGCTGCGTCGCCTGATTGATGATGCGGTAGTACTCGGCGGAGGATTCCCAGCTCAAGCCGCCGATCAGGCCGATGAGGCGCATGGTGATCCGTGTCCAGCAGTCGTTCAGGGGAGCGCGGGCGCACAATGGTGCCCAGCCGCAACATACCCCGCGTTCCGCAGGTCGCCAAGGTGCCCTGGATCGCAGGTCTGGACCATCGCATTTGGCCCTGGCAAGTTCGGCGCCGTCGGTTCCGCGTTCAAGACGTTGGATGACCTGATTGCTGCGCTGGGAATCTTCTGGTCGAATCCACAGGCCGGTAGGATCATAATGCTGGTGCGGCGCATGAAGGGGGCAGGCGTGGAGCCGGCCTCTTCCTCATCCGTCCAGGCAAGCTGAGGGATCGGACATCATGCTTCTCGGATGCATCGCCGACGATCTGACCGGCGCCACCGACCTTGGCCTCACCCTGTCGCGCGGCGGCATGCGGGTCGTGCAGGTGAGCGGCGTTCCCACCCCCGGCAGCCTGCCGGATGATGCCGACGCGGTGGTGGTCGCGCTGAAGTCGCGCACCGTCCCGGCGGTGGAAGCGGTGGAGCAGTCGCTGCGCAGCGCCGACGCGCTGCTGGCCGCAGGCGCCCGGCAAATCCTGTTCAAATACTGCTCCACCTTCGATTCCACCGACACCGGCAACATCGGCCCGGTGGCGGAGTCCCTGCGGGAACGGTTGGGCGGGCGGCTGACGCTGGCCACCCCAGCCTTTCCGGCCAATGGGCGCACGGTCTACCAGGGGCACCTGTTCGTCGGGCGCGCCCTGCTGTCCGACAGCCCGATGAAGGACCACCCGCTGACGCCGATGCGCGATTCCTCTCTCCTGCGGGTGCTTCAGCGGCAGACGGCGCTGCCGGTCGGGCTGGTCGCCTACGACGTGGTGGACCGCGGACCGGAGGCGATTGCGGCGACCTTCGCCGAAGCTGAGGCCGCCGGGACCGGCATCGTGATCGTCGACGCACTGTCCGACCGCCACCTGATCGCCATCGCCGAAGCCGCGCGGGACATGCCCCTGCTGACCGGCGGGTCCGGCATCGCGCTGGGCCTGCCGGAGAATTTCCGCCGCCTGGGCTTGCTGCCGGAGCGGGCGCGATCCCCGCACCTGACCGCCCCCGTCGGGGCGGCGGCGATCCTGGCCGGAAGCTGCTCCGCGGCGACGCGCGCCCAGGTCGCGGCGGCGGAGGCTGCCGGCATCCCCTCCCTCCGCCTGTCACCGGAGGCGCTGGCCGATGGCCGGCAGTCGGTGGCGGAGGTGGTGGCGTGGACGACGAGCCGGCTCGGCGACCGCCCGGTCCTGGTCTACTCCACCGCAGCGCCGGAGGAGATCGCCGCCGTGCAGGGCCGCCTGGGGCGCGAGCGCGCCGCCACACTGGTGGAAAAGACGCTGGCCACCGTGGCGCAGGCGCTGGTGAAGGCCGGCGTCACCCGGCTGATCGTGGCGGGGGGCGAGACCTCCGGCGCGGTGATCGGCGGGCTGGGCGTGACGGCGCTGGAGATCGGGCCGGAAATCGACCCCGGCGTACCCTGGACCCGCAGCATCGGCGGGGAGCCGCTGTGCCTGGCCCTGAAGTCCGGCAACTTCGGCAGTGAGGACTTCTTCCTGAAAGCGTGGGACTTGCTGCGCTGAAAGGCCCCGACGTCATGAGTGCGGATGTTTCTTCCCTCGTCGTGCCCGCGAAGGCGGGAACGACGAGGGAAGAACCGCCTACATCGTGCCCGCGTAGCTCAGGACTTCCATGCCGCCGCGGCGGATCATGTCCAGCGCCACATAGGTGATGATGGCAAGGCCGACCCAGCCGACCCAGCGATGCCGGTGCAGCACGTGGGCGATCATGTTGGCGGCGGCGCCCATCAGCAGCACCGACAGCAGCAGGCCGATGACCAGGATGGTCGGATGATCCTTCGCCGCACCGGCCACGGCCAGCACGTTGTCCAGCGACATGGACACGTCCGCCACCACGATCTGGCGGATCGCCGCACCGAAGCCCAGCCCACCGGAGCCGCCACTCTCACCGGCTTCAAGGGCCTCGTCGGGCGCCACCTCGTCCGCCCCGTGAGAGCGCAGCTCGCGGAACATCTTCCAGCACACCCCCAGCAAAAGCAGGCCGCCGGCCAGCGTCAGGCCGATGATGGCGAGCAACTGCGTGGTGAGCAGGGCGAAGAGGATGCGGAGCGCGATGGCCGCGCCAATCCCCCAGAAAATGACCTTGCGGCGCATCGCCGCCGGTACGGCGGCGGCGGCCATGCCGACGACGATGGCGTTGTCGCCGGCCAGCACGAGGTCGATCGCCACCACCTGCCCCAAGGCGGCAAGCTGCGGCCAGAAATCGAAGCTCTCCAAGAGGTCCCGTCCTTATCCGATCAGCCCACGGCGGGCCAGATTGCGCATCAGCGCACCGTCCCCGAAGTACCAGGGTGGAGCCTCCATGGAAAGGGGCACGCAACCGGCTGGCCGCCCGAGCGGCGGGGCCGCGCCGGTCACGAGGTCCCCTTGGCGGTGCGTGAAGCCCCTGGCGGGGTCGGCGCCTTTTCCGGCAGGACGCCGGACTGCTTCAGCTCCTGCCAGAAGGCGGCGGGGATCGGCTGGTTCATCAGGCGTACGTTCTCGTGCACGCGCGCCGGGTTCTTCGTACCGGGGATGACCGAGGCGACGACCGGGTGCGCCGCGCAGAACTGCAGCGCCGCCGCGCGCAGGTCCACGCCATGCCGCTTGGCGATCTCGGCCAGCCGGTCGCGAGCGGCGACCTTGTCGGGGGAGGCCTCCTGGTATTCGAAGTTCCTGCCCCCGGCGATGATGCCGGAGTTGTAAGGGCCGCCGACGACGACATGCACGCCGCGCTCCTGGCAGCGGGGGAACAGTTCGTCCAGCGCCGGCTGGTTCAGCAGGCTGTAGCGCCCGGCCAGCAGGAACACATCCGGGTCGGCGCGATCCAGCGCCATGACGCAGGGTTCCACCCGGTTCACGCCCAGACCCCAGGCGCGGATCACGCCTTCCTCGCGCAGCTTGGTCAGGGCGACGGCGGCGCCCTTCATGGCCGTGTCGAACACCTCCAGCCAGCGGTCGCCGTGCGCGTCCTCCGCGCAGTCGTGGATGTAGGCGATGTCGATCCGCGCCATGCCGAGGCGTTGCAGGCTGTCCTCGATGGAGCGGCGAACGCCGTCGGCGGTGTAGTCGTAGTCCACGCGGAACGGCAGCCCCTTCACGAAGGGGCCGTGCTGGCCGCCCTTGCTGGCGTCCGCGCGCAACAGTCGGCCGACCTTGGTGGACAGCACGAAATCGTCGCGCGGGCGGTTGCGCAGGGCATGGCCGAAGCGGTGTTCCGAAATGCCGGGACCGTATTCGGGTGCGGTGTCGAAATAGCGGATGCCGGCGTCCCAGGCGGCGTTCAGGGTGGCCTCGGCGGCTTCGTCCGACACCTCTTCGAACATGTTTCCCAGGGGGGCGCCCCCGAAACCCAGGGGGCCCGGCGGAGCGTAATGCTGTGCGTTCGGCATGGCGACCCTTCCTTGTTGGACCGCCGCCGTATCGGCCGCAGAGTCTGTGGCCGGCGGCGGGTGCCCCATCAACATGAAGCGCCGCCAGCCGTTCCGCCCCCAACCCCCAGCGTCGGCAACGCGACGAGGCCGGCGCGGAGGGCGTCCGCCCGCTCTTTCAGCGCGCCCAGCGCAGGACGAGCGGGTCGAGCCGCCGCGCGGTCTCGATCAGGCCGGCGCGGGTCTGCGGGTGCATCGGCTTCAGCGGATGGCGCACCGCTTCCGACGCGATGATGCCGCCTTCCTTCATCAGCGCCTTGGCGGCGATCAGGCCGGCCTGCCGGTTTTCGTAGTTGATGAGGGGGAGCCAGCGGCCGTAGGCCTCCACCGCCTCCTCCCGCCGGCCGGCCGCGTAGGCGTCCACGATCTGGCGGATGCCGTCGGGATAGCCGCCACCGGTCATGGCGCCGGTCGCCCCGGCGTCGAGGTCGGCCAGCAGGGTGATGGCCTCCTCCCCGTCCCACGGCCCTTCGACGGCGTCGCCGCCCAGCGCGATCAGTTCGCGCATCTTGGACGCCGCACCCGGCACCTCGATCTTGAAATAGGCGACGTTGGCGATCTCGCGGGCCATACGCGCCAGGAAGGGTGCGGGCAGGCTGGTGCCGCTGACCGGCGCGTCCTGGATCATGATCGGGATGTCGATGGCGTCCGACACCGCCTGGAAGAACTCGTGGATGCCCGCCTCGGCCACGCGGATGGTGGCGCCATGGTAGGGTGGCATGATCATGACCATGGCCGCACCGGAATCCTGCGCGTGGCGGCTGCGCTCCGCGCAGGCGCGGGTGCTGAAATGGGTGGTGGTGACGATGACCGGCACGCGCCCGGCGACATGGCCGAGGATGGCCTCGATCAGCAGCGTGCGCTCCGCGTCGGTCAGCACGAACTGTTCGGAAAAGTTCGCCAGGATGCAGAGGCCGTTGGAACCGGCGTCGATCATGAAATCGACGCAGCGCTTCTGCCCATCGAGGTCAAGGCCGCCTTGCTCGTCGAAAATGGTCGGAACCACCGGGAACACGCCGCGATATCGCGGCCGGGCGCCTGTCGTCATGGAAGAACGTCCTCCTTGGATGGGGCGTGGTTGTCTCTGTTCATCGGCGCTTCCCCCGCGTCCATGTCGGCCGATCGGCACATCCGCTGGGCTGCCCGCTCCAAGGGTGGAACAAGGCCGCCAGACCGATGACGGACCGAACCCGGTGACGAAGATATGGGGACGAGTTTGCCGGGCGTTGCGGCCACAAACCAATCCTGTTCCGCCCCCGCAGGCAAACCCGGCAACGCCCATCACCTCAGTTCTGGCCGGACCGGCTATTGGCGCCAGACGTCCGGCACCTTGAACCCGCACACCCAGGCCGGGATCATGTCGGCGGCCATCGGCCGCGCCACCCCGTACCCCTGCGCGACGTGGCAGCCGAGACGGAGCAGGGCCGCGCCGGTCTCCGGCGTTTCCACGCCCTCGGCCACCACCGTGCGGTCAAAGGCCTTGGTCAGGCCGATGATCGCCGAGACCAGCGCAAAGTCGTCGGCATCGTCCAGCATCCCACGGACGAAGGACTGGTCGATCTTCAGCGTGCTCGCCGGCAG
>JAEZPL010000489.1 GCA_023413605.1 Pseudomonadota bacterium | reverse complement strand
CCCGCGTCAAGCTGATCGCCGAGCCCTGGGACTGCGGCCCCGGCGGCTATCAGGTCGGCGGCTTCCCGCCGGGCTGGGCGGAATGGAACGACAAGTTCCGCGACACCGTGCGCGCCTACTGGAAGGGTGACGAGGGCAAGCTGCCGGAAATGGCGACGCGCATGGCGGCGTCGGCCGACGTGTTCAACCGGCGCGGCCGCAAGCCCTGGGCCAGCGTGAACTTCGTCACCGCCCACGACGGTTTCACCCTGAACGACCTCGTCTCCTACAACGACAAGCACAACGAGGCCAACGGGGAGGACAACCGCGATGGTCATTCCCACAACCTGTCCTGGAACCACGGCGTCGAGGGGCCGACCGACGATCCGGAGATCAAGGCGCTGCGCTTCCGCCAGATGCGCAACCTGCTGGCGACGCTGCTGCTGTCGCAGGGCACGCCGATGATCCTGGCCGGCGACGAGTTCGCCCGCACCCAGCACGGCAACAACAACGCCTATTGCCAGGACAACGAGATCAGCTGGATCGACTGGGAGAACATCGACGAGGACGGATTGGCCCTGACCGACTTCGTCCGCCATCTGATCGGCCTGCGGCAGAGCCATCCGCTGCTGCGCCGTGGCCGTTTCTTCACCGGCGCCTACAACCCCGACCTGGACGTCAAGGACGTCACCTGGATCACCCCCGCGGGCGTGGAGAAGCAGACCGAGCAGTGGCAGGATCCGCTGGCGCGCTGCCTGGGCATGCTGCTGGACGGGCGTGCGCAGGCGACCGGCATCAAGAAGGCGGCATCGGACGCCACCCTGCTGCTGATCATCAACTCCCACCACGACGTGGTGCCGTTCAAGCTGCCGGAGGTGGTCGGCGGCAGCCAGTGGCTGCTGCTGGCGGACACCACCGATCCGGACCGGCTGGAGGTCTCCACCGCGCGCAGCGGCGAGGAATTCGCGGTCGGCGGCCGGTCCCTTCTGCTGTTCGAACTGATGCCAGACCGCCGGTCCGATGGATCGCTGAAAAAGGCGGCGCAAGCCCTGCGCAGCGCGGCGGAGGCCGCCGCCGTTGACGCCAGGGCGGAGGTGGAGGCCCCCGCGCCGGAGCACGCGCAGGCATCCGAAGAACCGGCACCTGCGGAACCGGCGAACCAGGCGGGGCAGTAAACCGGCCGTATCACCCTCTCGATCGATGCCAACGCATTGATCTGCCGGGTTTGACGGTCGGCGGGCACGGGACGTGGTCATCCGCCGACCGTGTGACAGCTGCACGGTGCGGCATGGCGCCGCATCGTGCCACGGCGCAGATAGATATAATTTTAGATGAATGATGTTGATCGGCGTGGCCAGCAATCAGCCGCCAGCGCCCGGGGACCTTCGAACATGGCGCAGTGCGACTATATCCGTTTCCTCGTGGCGACCGGGGATGATCCGGCCCTGCAGACCGCACTGCGCCGCGCGTCGGGCGGGCTGCGCACGCTCGCCGACCTCGTGGCCTTCGGCGAGCGCCACGGCTACCGCTTCACGGAAGAGGACATTCCTCTGAAGGTCGCGGGGGCGGTCCGGCCGCCACGGCGCGGCGCGAGGCCGACCGCCCATCCGGGGCGGCTCGCGGGCTGATCCGGCACAGAAAGCCCCCGTTCAGGACGGGGGCGCGGTGGTGTTGGTCTGGCCGCGGATGGTCAGCATGAGCCCGTCATCCGACGCGGCGATGTTCTTTTCGGCATCGCGCGGGATCGGCACCTTCTGCCGACGGCAGAACAGCAGCAGCACGCCAAGCGTCTTGCTGGGCTGGAAAGCGAACTCGCGCGCCTTGGACGAGCCGCTCTGCTGAACCTGGACCGTGGTGCTGCCATCGGCCTTCGGCGAGACCGCGGTGATCATGCCGAAAGGCAGATCCGACTGATTCGGCACCTTCTGGTACCAGGCAAAGGCTTGGCGTAGCGCCGTGTTCGAAAAGAGCAGGTGGCGTGTTTCGAAAATCATTCCAGACCATCGTCAGGCCCGGCTGCCCTCAAGTTCCGGATTCAGACGGAACGTAATCGCACGCCCCAGTTTGGAGTCCCGCAGCAGGATCTGCTTGGTCTCCAGCAGCTTGATGGCCCGGTTCACGTTGGGCCTCTGCATGCCCAGCGCATCAGCCAGTTCGGACTGAAGCACCGGAACGGGACGGTCGAAGTGGAGCCGCCGGCTCAGGTAGGTGAAGACGCGAAGTGCCTCCAAGGTGATGTCGCGATCGGTCGAAACAGCCCTGGAGAGGAAGTCATGGTGTTGCATGGCGGCCTCGGTACGCAAGTTGGCTCGGCGTCGCTGTGCTGTTGTGACACAGCCCCCCGGTGCGCCGGGCGGCGGCCCGGCACGACCCTTCCGCAGAACCAAGCCCTTGCGCGGTGATCCGGGCGATGCGGCGGCCGTGAACCGGGGTGCCGCTCGGCACCTCTCCCCGTTTCCCCCGCGCTTTGCCCGAATCGAATGTCCCCCGGAACAGCGTCCCTTCGGCTTTCGATCGCACAACGGCATTTGGTTTCGCTGTGCCGGAAGATTAACCGCTGATTGTTGTCCGAATGTTTCGCGACTGTTTCGCCTTTGACATAAACGCGGCCCGGAAAGCCGGGGAAGGCAGGCAAGAGAAGGAAGGTTGGAACCCTTTTCCGGAACCCTTTTCCCCGCCCACCGTTGCGTTCCCAGTGATGCAGGGAAGGGTGCAAGGGAGGACGGGCCATGCATCGACTGGTGCTGCTTCGTCATGGTCAGAGCGAGTGGAACCGCGAAGACCTGTTCACCGGCTGGACCGACGTGGACCTGACCGACCAGGGCATCGCCGACTGCCGGCACGCAGCGGGGCTGCTGAAACAGGCCGGCTTCGACTTCGACGTGGCCTTCACCTCCGTGCTGAAACGGGCGATCAAGACGCTGGACCTCGTGCTGGAGGACATGGACCGCCTGTGGCTGCCGGTGCATAAGCACTGGCGCCTGAACGAACGGCACTACGGCGCGCTGCAAGGCCTGAACAAGGCGGAAACGGCGGCACAACACGGCGCCGACAAGGTTTTCCTGTGGCGCCGCAGCTGGGATGTGCGCCCACCGCCCATCGAGCCCGACGACCCACGCTCCGCGGTGGCCGACCGGCGCTACGCCGGGTTGGGCAAGGCCAACCTGCCGCGCGGCGAAAGCCTGAAGGACACGACGGATCGCGTCATACCGTTCTGGCGCGACGGCATCGTGCCGGCTCTGCGGCTCGGCGCGCGGGTGCTGGTGTCGGCGCACGGCAACAGCCTGCGCGGGCTGGTCAAGCACTTGGACAACGTGCCCGACCAGGACATTCCTCTGTTCGAGATCCCGACCGGCCGCCCGCTCGTCTACGAACTCGGCACCGACCTCACCCCCTTGCGCCGCTACTTCCTCGCCGAGGACGGCGCGCAGGAGGAGATCACCTGGCCGAAGCGGAGCGGCAGCGCCGCGGCGTAAGACATGGCCGACACCGGGACGTGAGCCGCCCGCTTGGCCTTCCTTACGCCGTTGGCCGCCGTCCGCGATGCCCGGCCCCGCCCTTGCCGCGCTTCTTGCCGGGCATGGGATGGTGGAAATGCGGATGGCCTTCCCGCGGCCGTCCCGGCGCGCCATCCGCGGAAGCCGGAGCCGCCGCCTCGTCGCGCCCATGCCGGCGGGGGCCATCGCCGCCCCGGCGGCCGCGGCGGTCCTCCACACGTCCCGCATAGCAGTTGTCGCAGACCCGGAAACGGTGGTTGGCCTTCAGCCGCGTGCCGCACACCGGGCAGGCGCGGGCCAGCGAGCGTTCGGCCAGGGTCCGCTCGATGAAGGCGTTCAGCATGGCCCGGCGTTCCTGGCACAGGTCCATTTCCGGATAGCTGTCCGGGAAGCGGTAGGCCAGCCACGCGTAGGCGGTCAGCTCCTTCACCGCGCGCTCCGCGCGTTCCAGTTCCACATCGGTGCCGACATGATGGTGGAAGCGTTCCGCCTCGTCCGGGGCCGGGTTGGGCATGCCCTTGCCCTGGTTGATCGCCCAGCGGGCGAGCAGCAAAAGGTTGTTCTTGTCGCGCACGTCGATGGGGCAGCGCGCCAGCATGTCGCGCACGGCCAGCGGCAGCTTGGCCTTGTCCACCGCCGCCGCGGCCTGGATGCGCTGTTCCAGGTCGGTCATGCGGAAGGTCTGGTTGGCGCGCAGCAGCTCCTGCCCCGCGGTGCGCAGGACCTTGGCGAGGCTGTCGGTGTCCAGCTCCCGCGCGATGGCCTCCACATGGGTGATGTTCGGGCTGATCCAGGAACGCGGGTCTTCCGGCGGGGACGGCTGGGTGGTCAGCGCCCGGCGCACCGGGTTGATGTTCTCGCCCTCCAGCACGGCCACGCGGCCTTCCTCGTGCATGCCGAAGCGGCCGGCCCGCCCGCCGATCTGACGGATTTCCGACGAGGTCAGCTCGCGTTCCTCCCGCCCGTCGAACTTGCGGGTGGTGGACAGCACGACGCGGGCGACCGGCAGATTCAGCCCCATGCCGATGGCGTCGGTCGCCACCAGCACGTCGGCGGTGCCCTCGCGGAAGCGGCGCGCCTCGGCGCGGCGGACCTCCGGCGACAGGGCGCCGTAGATCACCGCCACGGTGTGGTCGCGGGCCAGCAG
>JAEZPL010000387.1 GCA_023413605.1 Pseudomonadota bacterium | reverse complement strand
TGAAGAGGAGGCGGTTGATGTCGGGCAGGTGGACGAGGCCGACCCCGCGGCGTCCGAAGGGTAAAAGCGGCGGGGAGGATGCCCCCGCCGGGATGCGTCAGGCGGGCTGCGCGTCTTCGGGATTCCTATGGACGGCCTCGGCATCGCCGGCCTGGGGCTTCCCCGCCCCCGCTTTCAGGGCTTCCAGCAAGCCGTTGGTCACGGTGTTCTGGGCGTCTCCGGCGTTTCCGGTGACCGACCCCAGGATGCCCGTGCCACTCTTCGACGGGCTGGACGCGAGCGCCGATTGCAGCATGGACAGCGCCGCCTGCGCGTTGCCGGGATCACCCGAAGCCGGCTTACCGGCCGCCTCCTGCGGCGCTGGGCTTGCCGCGGCCGGTTGGCCCGCGATGGCCGTTGCCGCCGCGGCGGCTTCGTTTTCCAAGGCGGGCGGCGCCGCCGGGGCGGCGCTGTCGGCCTTCGGGGGGACGGATTTGCGTCCGATGCCGGGAATGTCCACGGTTTCCGCGAAAGTCTGGAACGCGTTGCCGAAGACCTTGGCGTCGAAACCGAGTTCCTGAAGCTTCTGCTCGGCGGCTTCGATTTCCGGCGCATACAGTTCCGCGAAGCCATGGTCCGGCCCCATGGATTCCAGCGCGGCTTTGAAGCCCTGCATGTTTTTCGTGAATCCGCTGGCGTCGCTGAGGATGTCCGTCTGATCGGTCGGCTTCCCATAGGCGTCGCGGGTCGCCGCGATCTCGCTCTTGAACGCCTCCTGAACCGGCTTCAGGCGTTCGCTCATCTCGTCCATCGAGATCTCGCCGCGCTGCTGGGCTTCCTGAAGCTCCTGGAACTTGTTTCCGAACTCCGACCGCGCGCCGGACATCCGGCTGCCATAGGCCTGCAGCTTCTGCCAGGCGGCCTCCGAGTCGGCCAGCCGCTGCTTGTCCTCCTCGTCGCGGGGGCGCTCGGCGACGTAGCGGTTGAAGGTCGCCTTGGTCGCGAACGACTTCAGTCCGGTCACCGCGTCTTCGGCGCTGATCTTGCCGGAGTTGACGAGCCCTTCCAGCACGCCACGGGCTTTGGGGTCGAGTTGCTTGAACACGTCCGCCGCAACACCGTTCAAGGCCTGCCCTAGTTTGCTGACGGAAACGGCATCGGTGCGGCCTTGTACGCCGGTGGCCGGGGATGCAAAGCCGCCGCTGGCGGTCGATCCGGATGCCACAGGCTTCCAGTAGCCGGTGGTGGACATGATGAAGGGAGAACCGATCACACCGCTGGCCATCGGACATCCTTCCTGTTTGCAATCCAATAAATTGGTCGACGTCGTGATTAAGTTGGCATCTATGATGTTAAACCCAGGTTAATCTTGATTAGTTTGAGAACTATCGTGTTGATATCTGGTTGCTCTGGGGTGCTGAAATGATTTTAAAGGCTTTATTCCGTTCATGTCCTTCGCTTGTGTCGTCTTGCGTCCGTGTGAGGTGAAATAAAAACCTTCAAAACGAGACCAGGCAAAACGTCGAGACAGAAACCCGGTGTCGACGGCCGTTTCCCTGGTCAGACGGCCAACCCAACCGCCTACCGCCGAAAGCCAACTGGAAGGATCGGATTTTCGTACCCAACTCTCACATCAGGATAACGGTGTCGGGAGCGATCCATGGGCGACGCGGTGGTGATTCGGGATGCACGTCCATCGGACGCCACGGGGATTGCCAAGGTCCATATCGCCAGCTGGCGCGCGACCTACCCGGGTCTGGTGCCGGCGAATTACCTTGTGAACCTGTCGGAAGCAGCCGCGGCCATGCGCTGGCACAACGCGGTGCAGGCCCACGGGAAAGGGCAGGGTGCCCTGGTCGTGGCGGACGAGCGCGGCGAGGTCGTGGGCTTCGCCACCTACGGTGGACGCCGGGTGCCGGTGGAGGGGTACGAAGGGGAGTTCTACGCCCTCTACCTGCTGGACGAGGCGAAGGGGCGGGGCATCGGGCGACACCTGATGGCCATCATGGCGGAACGGCTGCTGAAGGCCGGGACGCGCACCGCCGTGGTGTGGTGCCTGCGCGACAATCCGGCCCGCTGGTTCTACGAAAGGCTGGGCGGAACGCGCGTCGCGGAGCGGCCGATCAAGTTCGCCGGGGCCGATCTGGTGGAAATTGCCTATGGCTGGCAGGATTTGACGCCTCTTGCACGCTTGTCCGCGGGGCCTGAAATGCGGTAGTCAAGGGCTTGTCCCCCCGCATCAGGTTGTTTCCATGTCCGCCGAGCGCGTTCTCATCCTCGATTTCGGGTCGCAGGTGACCCAGCTCATCGCCCGTCGCGTCCGGGAGGCCGGCGTGTACTGCGAGATCCACCCGTTCAGCATGAGCGAGGATCGGATCCGCGACTACGCGCCCAAGGCCATCATCCTGTCGGGCAGCCCGGCCTCCGTCACCGAAGAGAACGGGCCGCGCGCTCCGGGCGTGGTCTTCACGCTGGGCGTGCCGGTGCTGGGCATCTGCTATGGCCAGCAGACCATGTGCCACCAGCTGGGCGGCACCGTGTCCGGCTCCGACCACCGTGAATTCGGGCGCGCCTTCATCGAGGTGAAGCAGACCTGCGCCCTGTTCGACGGCCTTTGGGCGGTCGGTGCCCGCGAGCAGGTGTGGATGAGCCACGGCGACCGCGTCACCGCCCTGCCGGACGGCTTCACCGCCGTGGCGGTCAGCGACGGCGCACCCTTTGCCGCCATCGCCGACGACGCCCGCCAGTTCTACGGCGTGCAGTTCCATCCGGAGGTCGTGCACACCCCGCACGGCGCGCAGCTTCTGTCGAACTTCGTGCACCGCGTCGCCGGGCTGAAGGGCGACTGGACCATGGCCGCGTTCAAGCAGCAGGCCATCGAGAAGATCCGCGCCCAGGTCGGCAAGGGCAAGGTGATCTGCGGCCTGTCCGGCGGCGTCGATTCGTCGGTCGCGGCCGTGCTGATCCACGAGGCCATCGGCGACCAGCTGACCTGCATCTTCGTCGACACCGGCCTGATGCGCGCCGGCGAGGCGGACGAGGTCGTGACCCTGTTCCGCGACCACTACAACATCCCGCTGG
>JAEZPL010000276.1 GCA_023413605.1 Pseudomonadota bacterium | reverse complement strand
GGCACCGCCCAGGGTCACACAAAAGATTGCGGTGGCCGCCAAAGTCCGCATACTCACGCTTCCCGTCCTCCCACCCGTATTGTGTCCGCCATGAGCGCCGAACAGCCCAAGCCGAACTCTCCAGTCCCTTCTGCCCAGGACCGCTCCGCCCCGGCCGCCAGCCAGATGTGGGGCGGCCGCTTCGCCCGCGGCCCTGCCGCCATCATGGAGAAGATCAACGCCTCCATCGGCTTCGACAAGCGCATGGCCGACCAGGACATCGCCGGGTCGAAGGCGCACGCCGCCATGCTGGCCAAGCAGGGTATCATAACCCAGGCCGACGCCGACGCCATCCGCGACGGGCTGGACCGCGTGAAGCAAGAGATCGACTCCGGGGCCTTCACCTTCAAGGTGGAGCTGGAAGACATCCACATGAACGTGGAGGCCCGGCTGGCCGAACTGATCGGGGAGCCGGCCAAGCGCCTGCACACCGGCCGTTCGCGCAACGATCAGGTGGCGACCGACTTCAAGCTGTGGGTGCGCGACGCGCTCGACCGCGCCGACCAGGGGCTGAAGGCGCTCCAGGCCGCGCTGATCGACCTTGCGGAGAAGCACACCGACACGGTGATGCCCGGCTTCACCCACCTGCAGGCCGCGCAGCCGGTCAGCTTCGGCCACCATCTGCTGGCCTATGTGGAGATGTTCGGGCGCGACCGCGGCCGCCTGCGCGACGCCCGCGCGCGGCTGAACGAATGCCCGCTGGGTTCCGCCGCGCTGGCCGGCACGCCTTACCCGCTCGACCGCGTCATGACGGCGGAGGCGCTGGGCTTCGACCGGCCGACGGCGAACTCGCTGGACGCCGTGTCCGACCGCGACTTCGCGCTGGAATATCTGGCGGCAGCGGCCATCTGCGGCATGCACCTGTCCCGCTTCGCGGAAGAGATCGTGCTGTGGTGCTCCGCCCAGTTCCGCTTCATCCGGCTGTCGGACGCCTTCACCACCGGCTCGTCCATCATGCCGCAGAAGAAGAACCCGGACGCGGCGGAGCTGGTGCGCGCCAAGGCCGGCCGCGTGATCGGCAGCCTGAACAGCCTTCTGGTGTCCATGAAGGGCCTGCCGCTGGCCTATTCCAAGGACATGCAGGAGGACAAGGAGCCGGTGTTCGAGGCCGACGACACGCTGGCGCTGTGCATCGCCGCCATGGAAGGCATGGTCCGCGACATGGAGCCCAACGTCCCGGCCATGCGCGAGGCCGCCGACCGCGGCTTCCTGAACGCCACCGACCTCGCCGACTGGCTGGTGCGGGAGCTGAACATGCCCTTCCGCGAGGCGCACCACGTCACCGGCCGCGCCGTGAAGCTGGCGGAGGACAAGCGTGTCGGCCTGACCGACCTGTCGCTGGCCGAGTTGCAGGCCATCGAGCCGCGCATCACCGAGGCCGTCTACCCGGCGCTGAGCATCGAGGCGTCGCTGGACAGCCGGCGCAGCTTCGGCGGCGCCTCCCCCGTCCGTGTGCGCGAGGCCGTGAAGGCCGCGCGGGAGCGTTTCCTGTGAGCCGCCTGCCTGTGATCCTGGCCATCGCCGCCGTCATGGCCCTGTCCGCCTGCGGCAAGAAGCCCAGCTACGTCGACCCGCCCCAAGGCCGGGAGAACGACCGCTTCCCGCAACCCTACCCGAACCCGAAGACCGACCCGAAGCCGGGTCAGGCTTCCTCCGGAGCCCGCTTCCCATGAGCGCCTTCGCCTACCGCAACGGCGTGCTGCACGCCGAATCCGTGCCGCTGACCAGGATCGCGGCGGCGGTCGGCACGCCCTTCTATTGCTATTCCACGGCGGCGCTGGAGGCGCACTACAGCGCCTACGCCGGGGCCTTCGCGGGCCAGGACGCCGGCGTCTGCTACGCGGTGAAAGCCAACTCCAACCTCGCGGTCATCCGCAGCTTCGCGCGGCTGGGCGCCGGGGCGGACGTGGTGTCGGGCGGCGAGATGCAGCGCGCTCTGGCCGGCGGCATCCCCGCCGACCGGATCATTTTCTCCGGCGTCGGCAAGACGCGCGAGGAGATGCGCGCCGCGCTGGAGGCGGGCATCCACCAGATCAACGTGGAATCCATCCCGGAGGTGGAGGTCCTGTCGGAGGTGGCGAGCAGCCTGGGCGTGGTCGCCCCCATCGCCTTCCGCGTCAACCCCGACGTGGACGCCAAGACCCACGCCAAGATCTCGACCGGCAAGAAGGAAAACAAGTTCGGCATCGACTACGACCACGCGCGGGAAGTCTACGCGCAGGCCGCGAAGCTGCCGGGCATCAAGCCGGTGTCGATCGCCGTGCATATCGGCTCCCAGCTCACCGATCTGGCTCCCTTCCGCGCCGCCTACGAGCGGGTCGCGGCCCTGCTGCATGTCCTGCGCGAGGACGGGCACGACATCACCCGGCTGGATCTCGGCGGCGGCCTCGGCATCACCTACAAGAACGAGGCGCCGCCGGATCTGGCGGACTACGCCGCCATGGTGCGCTCGATCACCGGCAACCTGGGCTGCCGCATCTCGCTGGAGCCCGGCCGCTCGCTGGTCGGCAACGCCGGTGTGATGGTGTCGCGCGTGATCTACGTGAAGCAGGGGCTGCACCGCCGCTTCGTCATCGTGGACGCGGCGATGAACGACCTGATCCGCCCGGCGCTCTACGACGCCTACCACGGCATCGTCCCGGTCACCGAGCCGGACCCGGCCGCCGTGAAGGAACCCTTCGACGTCGTCGGCCCGGTCTGCGAGAGCGGCGACACCTTCGCCCTGCAACGCCTGCTGCCGCCGATGGCGTCGGACGATCTGGTGGCCTTCCTGTCGGCCGGCGCCTACGGCGCGGTGATGTCCTCCACCTACAACACCCGCCCTCTGGTGCCGGAGGTTCTGGTGAACGGCGACGACTTCGCCGTCATCCGCCCCCGCCCCACGGTCGAGGAAATGCTGGCCGCCGAACGCCTGCCGGACTGGCTGAAGGGCTGAGCGCCTCTCGTCCGGTGTCCCCTCTCCCGTCC
>JAEZPL010000175.1 GCA_023413605.1 Pseudomonadota bacterium | reverse complement strand
ACATCGGCACGTCCGTGGGCACCGTTTCGACGAACGTGCCGCAATAACGCTGCCGACGCGGGACCACCGCCGATCCGGGCCATGGCCCAGACTCCCCCCACTCCAAGACGCGGGCATTCCGCCATGGCCCAGGTCGGCATGGACATTCCCTTGTTGCTGTCGGGCGCCATGGCGGGGCTCGCGTTGGGGTGGGCGGCGGTGGACGATGTCTGCCGGCGCACCATTCCGGACACGGTTCCCGTTTTCCTCGGCCTGTTGGGGCTTGCCCTTCCCCTGATCCGGGACGGGCAGTTCCCCTGGGTCACCCTGGCCATCGCCGCCGCCGTTTTCCTGGTGCTGTGCGTCCTGCACGACCGGGGCCGGCTGGGCGGAGGCGACGTCAAGCTGGCGGCGGCCCTCGTGCTGCTCGTCGGTGCGGATCGCGCGGCGGACTTCGCCGTCGCCACGGCACTCGCCGGGGGGATCCTCTCGCTGCTCTACATGGCCGGATGGCTGGCGGCCCGCCGGACCCGGGCGGTGCGGCGCCTGCTCCGCCGCTTCGGCCCCGCGGCCCGCACCGGCCTTCGGCGCCTTCTTCTCGCGGAAACCCACCGCATCGCCACACGCCATTCGGTCCCCTACGGCGTCGCGCTCGCCGCGGGCGGTCTGCTCACCCTCGCGCAACAGCCCGGAGGTGCTGCATGGTTTTAAGGTTCCTGTTCCTCTCGATGCTGATCGTCGGCCTGTCGCTGGTCGGCTACGTGTCCTTCACGCTTCTGCCGGCCGTGCCCACCGCCGGCGCCGTGCAGCAGCCGGCCCCGCCGCCGGACTCGGTCCTGGTCGCCGCCCGGCCGATCTCCATGGGCATGCTGCTGCGCGCGGAGGATCTGCGCTGGGAGCCCTGGACCAGCGGTCCGCTTCTGGAAGGCCACATGGTGCGTGGCCGCGTCCGGGAGGAGGCCTACACCGGCGCGGTCGCGCGGCGGGCCTTCGCCAAGGGCGAACCCATCATGTCCGGCCAGATCGTGGCGCCGGGGGAACGCGGCTTCCTGGCCGCGGTGCTGTCGCCCGGCACCCGCGCCGTCTCGGTGGCGGTGGACGCGGTCAGCGCCACCGGCGGCCTGATCTGGCCCGGCGACCGCGTCGACCTGATCCTGACGCAGAGCTTCGACGGCGAACAGGGCCGCTCTGCGCGCAAGGCGGTCAGCGAGACGGTGCTGCGCAACCTGCGCGTCATCGCCATCGACCAGCTGCTGGGCGAAGCGACGAACGCGAAGGTCGGCCCGGAAACGCGGATACCGCGCACCGTCACGCTGGAGGTGACCGCCCGGCAGAGCGAGGCCGTCAGCGTCGCCACCAGCATGGGCAGGCTGTCGCTCGTCCTGCGCAGCCTGGTGTCGGACGAAGCCGCCCCGGCGGACGACGCCGACACCGCCGACTCCACCTGGGCGGAGGACGTGTCGCCCGCCCTGCGGGACATGCCGGCCCAGAAACCGGCGGAAGCGCCGGCCCGCGCCAAGCGCAGCCTGCTGATCATCCACGGCTCCAAGACCGAGACGCTGGAACACTGACACGGCCGACCTCGCACGGCGAGGCCAACGAAAACGCGGGTTCAACGAAGACTCCGATGCCGGGGCTCCAATGCCAGGGAGAAATGCGACCATGCCGAACTGGGGCTGGATCACGATCACGGCCGTGCTGGCCGGGCTTCTGGTGTCGCTGAACACCGCCGTGCCCGCGCAGGCCCAGCAGCGCGCCCGCGAAATCACGCTGGAGGTCGGCGGCGGCCAGCCGGTCAACCTGCCCGCCCCCGCCGCCAGCGTCTTCACCTCCGCGCCGGAGATCGCCGACGTGCAGGCGTCCGGCCCGCAGGCCTTCTTCATCATCGCCAAGGCGCCGGGGCGGGCCAGCGTGTACGCCCTGTCGTCGGACAACAAGCCGCTCGCCTCCTTCACGGTGGTGGTCTCCATGCCTCTCAGCGACCTGAAGGCCAGGCTGTCCGCACAGGTGCCCAACGCCGCCGTCGATGTGCTGAGCACGGGCAACGGCATCACGCTGACCGGCAGCGTGTCCTCCCCGGCGGCCGCGCGGCAGATCGTGGAATTGGCGGAACGCTACGTCGGCCAGGGCCAGACGGTGACGAACCGGCTGACGGTGGCCGCCGCCGCCCAGGTCAACCTGCGCGTCCGCGTCGCCGAGGTGTCGCGGCAGGTCACCAAGGAGCTGGGCGTCAATTTCGAAAGCATGTTCAACATCGGATCCTTCGCCATCGGCATCGCCACCGGGCGCAGCATCCTCGACGCAGCGGGCAACCTGATCCGCGCGGCGGCGCCGACCAACTCCATCGGCGGGCGCTACCGGTCCAGCAACGGCCGGGTGGACATCAACGCGGTGGTGGACGCGCTGGCCGAGGACGGGCTGATCACCATGCTGGCCGAACCCAACCTGACGGCGATGTCCGGCGAGACGGCGAGCTTCCTGGCCGGCGGCGAGTTCCCCATCCCGGTCGCCCAGTACGACCGCACCACCACCATCCAGTTCAAGAAGTACGGCGTCAGCCTGGACTTCGTGCCGACCGTGATGTCCGGCGGCCAGATCAGCATCAAGGTGCGGCCCGAGGTCAGCGAGCTGAGCAACAACGGCGCCGTGATCATCGACTCCATCCGCATCCCCGGCCTGACGGTGCGCCGCGCCGAAACCACCATCGAACTGGCCAGCGGGCAAAGTTTCGCCATCGCCGGCCTGCTTCAGAACAGCACCGCCGCGACCCTGGACGCGGTGCCCGGGCTGGGCGACGTGCCGGTGCTGGGCGCCCTGTTCCATTCCAGCAAGTTCCGCCGCAACGAGACGGAGCTGGTCATCGTGGTGACCCCCTACCTCGTGCGTCCGGTTTCGGCCGCCAACGCGCTGTCGGCGCCGACCGACGGCTTCGTCGCGGCCAGCGACCTGGAGCGCATCTTCCTGAACCGCGCGCAGAGCCTGAACACCCCCGCCCCCGCCACCACCCCGGCTTCCGCGCCGGCGATCGGGCCGGGCGCCGTCCGGCTGCGCGGCGACGCCGGCTTCAGCCTGCAATGACCCGACCCGAGGAGCACACCGCCATGCGAACGCCGATGCTGCTTCCCTGCCTGATCCCCGTGCTGCTGGCGGCCTGCGCCGTCCAGCCACCGCCGGCACCCCCGGCGGAGGTGCGCAACGGCTCCGTCTCGGTGGTCCGCAACGAGATCCCCGTCGCGGTCGATCCGGGCGGCCACGGCCTGCCCGCCGCGGAACGCGACCGGATCTTGCGGACGTTTGCCGCGCTGAACCGCGACACGGCCACGCACGTGACGGTCGCCGGCCCCGCGCTGAACCGCCAAGCCCGCAACGCTCTGCTGTCCGTGCTGGCCGATGCCGGCGTCCCGGCGGAGAATGTCAGCTTCGAACCCGACCAGTCCGGCGGGACGCGCCTGCGGCTGACCAACTACGTCGCCGCGGCACCGGACTGCAGCGGGTGGGGGGACTTCTACGCCGGCTGGTACGCGAACGCGCCGACCCAGATGATGGGATGCAGCAACCAGCGCAACCTCATGCTGATGCTGGCCGATCCGCGCGACGCGGTGCAGGGCCGTCCGGCGGCGCCGACCGACGGAAACCAGACGGCCCGCGCCGTCCAGCGCTACCGCACCGACCAGGTCAAGAAGCTTCCCACCGAGAACAAGAGCAACGCGTTCCTGCTCGCCCCCGCCATGACCGGCTCCCAGGAGACCCCATGAGCCTGCTCGACACCGTCCTCGGGGAGGGCGGCGCGCCGCACGACGCGGCAAGCCGCGCCCCTGCCCGCTCCCCCGCCGCCCGGCTGCTGGCCTACGTCGCCGACGCGGCCAGCGCCACCGTGCTGAACCGCACGGCACCGGCCCTGCTGCCCTGCGAGGTGCGGACCGGCACCATCCGCACCGCCGTCCGCGACCTGGAGCGCCAACGCTCGCCGGACATCCTGCTGATCGACCTGTCGGGGATCGACGACCCGCTGGCCGCCATGGAAGACCTCGCCCGCGTGTGCGAACCGTCGGTGCGGGTGATCGCCGTCGGCGACAGCAACGACATCGCGCTCTACCGCGACCTGCGGCGCCTGGGCGTCTCCGACTACCTGTTCAAGCCGCTGTCGCGCGATCTGGTGGAGGCGTCGCTGCGCACCGCCAGCACCGGCACCGCGGAGGACGACGGGCAAGGGCGGCTCGGCAAGCTGGTGGCGGTCGTCGGAGCGCGCGGCGGGGTCGGCGCGACGACGGTCGCCGTCCATCTCGGCGCCTGGCTGGCGGACGAGGCGCGCGGGCGCACCGCGCTGGTCGATTTCGACCTGCAGGGCGGCACCGTCGCCCTGTCCCTGAACCTGAAGCCGGAACCCGCCCTGCGCGAAGCCGTGGAAGCGCCGGACCGCGTGGACGACGTGTTCATGGAGCGCGCCATGGTCGCGGCGACCGACCGCCTCGCCGTCCTGGCCGCGGAGGAGCCGATCGAGGACCTGATCGAGATCGCCCCCGCCGCCGCCCTGTCGCTGCTGACCCGGCTCCAGGCCCGCTACAACTACATCGTCGTGGACGCCGGCCGCGCGCAGAGCGCCGCCGCCCGCAAGGTGGTCGCCGCGGCCTCGCAATGCGTGCTGGTCGGCGAGGCCAGCGTTCCCGGCCTGCGCGACCTCGTGC
>JAEZPL010000172.1 GCA_023413605.1 Pseudomonadota bacterium | reverse complement strand
TCGGTCAGGTAGCCGTTGTCGAGCAGCATGGCCTCAACCAGCCCGGTGCGGGTGCTGAGCAGCACCATCAGGCCGTTCACGCTGGGCAGGCCGATCTTCGGGTTGTCGAAGAAGCCGGGGCTGATCTTGATGGCGAATCCATCCAGGCCCGGCACGTAGGCGGTCTTCACGTCCACCTCCCCATGATGCTCGGGGATGTCCAGGCGCAGGATCGGCGGCATGGCGACGGGCTTGGTGGCGAGCGCCAGGAACGCGTCCTCCACGCAGGCGATGGCGTCGCGGTCGAGCGGGACGAGGCGGCGCAGGTCCGCCTCCGTCAGTATGGTCATGCGGGGCATGCGGTCACTCCCGAGGCACCGCCGGCGACGATGCGGCGGTGGAGTTCCATGTCGATGTTGCGGCCGGACAGCAGCGCGACGGTCGGCCCGCGCACCGCCACTTTTCCGGCGAGTAGCGCCGCGATACCCACGGCTCCGGCTCCCTCCACGATTTCCTGTTCGCGGGCGTAGGCGTGCTCGATGCCCGCGGCGATCTCGTCTTCGGTCAGCAGAACCACCCCGTCCAGCAGGTTGGCGGCGAGGCGGAAGGTGTGCCGGTTGGCGAGGCCGATGCCACCGCCGAGCGAGTCCGCCAGCGTTTCCAGTTCCTCCACCAGCACGGGCTTGCCGGCCGTCAGGCTGGCGTGCATGGCCGCCCCGCGCTCCATGGAGATGCCGACCACCCGCGCCTGCGGGCGCAAGGCCTTCACCGCCAGCGCCACGCCGCCGATCAGGCCGCCGCCGGACAGCGGAACCAGCACCAGATCGACGTCCGGCACGGCCTCCACGATCTCCAGCCCCAGCGTCCCCTGTCCGGCGATCACGCCCACGTCGTCGAAGGGCGGGACGGTCGCGAATCCCTCCTCGTGGACAAGGCGGTCGACCTCCTCCTGCGCGTCGTCCTGGGAACGGCCGACGATGCGGATCTCCGCGCCCAGCGCGCGGATCCCCTCCACCTTGTTGGACGGCACGAGCGCCGACATGCAGACCACGCAGCGCACGCCGGCCTGCGCTGCGGCATAGGCCAGCGCCCGCCCGTGGTTGCCGGTGGACGCCGCGGCGACGCCCGTCGCCAGCGCATCGCGCGGAAAGGACAGCAAGGCGTTGGTGGCGCCGCGCAGCTTGAAGCTGCCGGTGGTCTGCCGCGTCTCCAGCTTCAAGAAGACCGGGGCGCCGCAGCGCGCCGTCAGGTCCGACGACGGGACGGTCGGCGTCGCGGCGATCCGCCCGGCCAGCCGCGCCCGCGCGCGGAACACGTCCTCCAACTCAATGTCGTGCCGTCCGATGTCATGCGGTGCCATGGTCAGGCGGTCTCCGGCAGAGGCAGGGTCATCAGGCGGCCGAACTCCGGGCGCAGGCGGTCATCGCCGCACAGGCGCAGCGCCGCCCAGGCCGTCGCCTGGTTGCTGGTCACCACCGGGCGGCCGATGGCTTCCTCGATCCGTTGCGCGACCTGCGCCGAGCGAAGCGCGGTGCAGGAGATGAACAGCGCCTCCGCGTCGTCCGGCGTCGCCTCCACCGCCGCCTGCACCAGCGAGTCCGGCGTGATGCGCGCCATCACCCGGTCGTCGTCGAGGCCGAGGACGGTGAAGCGCGCAAGGTCGAAGCCGTGGCCGGCGAAATAGGCCGCCATGGGGCGAGCGGTCTCGTCCGTGTAGGGAGTCAGAACCGCGACGCGCTTGGCGCCGAAGGCCTTCAGTCCGCGCCGCGCCGCCGATGGCGGAGTCAGCACCGGCACGCCGGGCTTGGCGTTGCGGATGGCCTGCTCCACCGTCTCGTCCCCCATGACGACGGAGGCGGAGGTGCAGGAGTAGACGATCACGTCCAGATCCTCCTCCGGCAGGATCAGGGCGGCGCCCTCCTCCAGCCGCGGCTGCATGCGGCGCAGGTTCTCCGGCGTGGTGGGGTTGGCGTAGGCGATGCGGGCGGTGTAGACCCCGACCGTCTCGCTCGCCACCATGCGGCGGAAGTCGGGTTCGCTGCTGTGGTCGGTGGCGAGCACGACCAGACCGACGCGCTTGGCCAGGGGCCGGTCGTCGAAGCGCAGTGGGGTGTCGGCCGGCGTGATGGTGGTGGCGTCCATGGTGTGTTCCCAGGGTTACCGGAAGCGGCGGAAGCGGCGTTCCAGCATGTGCAGGGCGGGGACGGTGACGAGGCTGATGGCCAGGAACAGCACCCCGACCAGCGTCATCGGCTCCAGATAGCGGTAGTTGGAATTGGCGACGCTCCGCGCCTCGCTCATCAGTTCCACCACCGTGATGGCGGACAGCAGCGGCGTTTCCTTGAACATCGCGACGAAATAGTTGGCCAGCGCCGGGATCATCGGCGGGATGGCCTGCGGCAGGATGATGTGCCGCCAGGTCTGGTACGGGGTCAGATTGCAGGCCTTGGCGGCTTCCCACTGGCCGCGCGGGGTGTTGTCGATGCCGGCGCGGAAGACCTCGGCCATGTAAGTGCCGTAGTGGACGCCCAGCCCGATCACCCCCGCGGTCAGCGGTGACAGCAGAATTCCGGCACCCGGAAGCACGTAGAACAGGAAGTAGAGCTGCACCAGAAGCGGCGTGCCGCGGATGAACTCCACCAGAAAGCTGGTGGTGCGGGAAACCAGCCGGTTCGGCATCCGCCGCAGCAGGGCGAAGCCCAGTCCGACGACCACCGCCAGTGCCGATCCCAGCAGCGTCGCCAGCACGGTGATCTTCAGCCCCTCCAGCAGGGTCGGCAGGATTTCCCAGGCGAATTCCCAATCCCATTCCATGGCGGACCTCAGCTGCGGACGCCGTCGAGGCCGCGCGTCATGCGGCGCTCCAGGGCTTTCATGCCGAACGAAATCGTCGAGGCGAGCGCGAAGTAGATGACCAGCGTCGTCAGGAACGGAATGGCCGTGCTGCCGGTCTGGGAGCGCACCACCTGCGCCTGGAAGGTCAGGTCGGCCAGCGAGATCAGCGACACCACCGACGTTGCCTTCAGCAGCTCGATAGCGTTGTTGCCGAAGGTCGGGATCATCAGCACGAAGGCCTGCGGCAGCAGGACGTGGCGCAATCCCTGCCAGCGCGTCAGGTTCAGCGCGACGCAGGCCTCGTGCTGCTCCCGCCCGATGGACTGGACGGCGGAGCGCACGACCTCCGCCCCGTAGGCGCCGACGTTGAGGCCCAGCGCCAGCACGCCGGCCTGGAGCGGCGTCAGCTCGATCCCCATCAGCGGCAGGACGAAGTAAGCCCAGAACAGCTGGACGAAGATCGACGTGCCGCGGAAGAACTCGATGTAGACGAGCGCCAGGGTGCGCACCGCCCAAAAGCGCGACAGCCGCCCCAGCCCGGCGGCGAAAGCCACCGGCAGCGCCAGAGCGCAGCCGAGCACGGTGAGCTTCACCGTCACGAGCGCGCCGTCGAGCATCAGCGCGATGTAGCCAGACCAGTCCCCCATGAACTGCCTTCTGCCTTCCCGAAACATTGAAAGAGACGGTTGGATCGCCGTTTTCAAAAAAGGCGGCGTCCTTGGCCGGGCCCGTGGCGCCCGTTCAGGAACGGCCGGTCAGATGCGCTGGCCGGCGGCGATGATCTTCTTCAGGAACGTCTGCGTGCGTTCGTGGCGCGGGTTGGTGAAGATGGCGCCGGGCGGCCCCTCCTCCACGATGCGGCCCCGGTCGAAGAACAGCACGCGGTCGGCGAAGTCGTGCGCGAAGCTCATCTCGTGCGTGACCAGCAGCATGGTCATGTCGGTCTGCGTGCCGAGCATCCGCATCACGTTCAGCACCTCCTCCACCAGCTCGGGGTCGAGGGCGGAGGTCACCTCGTCGAACAGCATGATCTTGGGCTGGAGCGCCAGTGCCCGGGCGATCGCCACGCGCTGCTTCTGGCCGCCCGACAGCGCGGAGGGCATCGCGTTGGCCTTGCCGGCCATGCCGACCATTTCCAGCAGTTCCATGGCCCGGCGCTCCGCGTCGGCCTGCCGCACGCCCTTGGTCAGCATGGGGGCCAGCGTCACGTTTTCCAGCACGGTCTTGTGCGGGAACAGGTTGAACAGCTGGAAGACCATGCCGATCTTGGCGCGCATCCGGTGCAGGTGCGCCTCGTCCGCCGGAACCAAGCGGCCGTTGCGTTCCATGTGGAACAGGTAATCGCCGTCCACCTTCACGAAGCCGCTGTCGATGCGTTCCAGCGTCATCAGCGTGCGCAGAATGGTGGTCTTTCCCGAACCCGACGGACCGATCAGCGCCAGTTTCTCACCGGGCATGACGTTGAAGCAGAGGTCCTTCAGCACCGTGAAGGAGCCGTAACTTTTGGTGACGTGATCGATGTCTATGATGGGTTCGGTCATGCCGGTCTCCCGTCTCGTTTGCGCGACAATCGATGTGATGCAAACGATGCGTCCGACCAAAAATCATGTCAATGCACAAAATCAAATCATGACAATTTTGGCGGATTCCGGTTGTCCAAACCCGACTGCTGGTCCTAGATGGCGAGCAGCACCGGCTCCGGGTCGCTGTTCAGCAGGTTGACGATGACACCCAGCCCGGCGCGCAATTCCTGCTCCGTCGTCGAGGCGATGGAGATGCGCAGCGCCCCCGCCCGTGCGCCCGGCGCGATGGCGAAGGCTGAACCGGCGGCCACCGCGACACCCTGGAGACGCGCGTGGGAGACGAAGGTCGACTCCGGCCGGTTGTCGCCCAGCGGCAGCCAGACGTGCAGCCCTTCGGGATGACCGCGGTAGGGAATGCCCGCCAGGATCTCGGCCGCAAGCTCGTGCCGACGGCGGAGCGCTCGGCGCTGCCAATCCACCATCTCCATGGCAAAGCCGCTCTCAACCCAGCGGGTGGCCAGTTCCGCGATGATGGGGGTTGCCATCCAGTTGGTGACCAGATGCCGGTTCGCCACGCCGGCGATCAGCCGGTCCGGCACGACGAGATAGCCGGTGCGCAGCCCCGGCATCACGCATTTGGTGAAGCTGGTGACGTAGAGCGTCCGTTCCGGCGCCAGGGCAGCCAGCGGCGTCCGCCGCTCCTCCAGGATTGGTCCCAGCGGGTCGTTCTCGATGATCGACAGGTTGTGCCGCCGGGCCACGCGCACGATGTCGGCGCGCCGGGCGGCACCCATGTGGCTGGCGGTCGGATTGATGGGGCTGGGCATCACGAACAACGCCCGCGCGGTGCCGTCGCGGCAGGCCGCGTCCAACGCGTCGGGCAGCAGCCCTTCCTCGTCGATGGCAACGCCGCGCAGCTTGATGCCGAGGTAGGAGGCAAGCGGCAGCAGCGTGTGGTGCCCGATTTCCTCCGTCACCACGGTGGCCCCCGGCGGGGCGGTGGCCATCAGGGCGATGGTCATGCCGGCCGTGGCGCCGTTGGTCAGTGTAATGTTGGCCGCACCGGTTTCCACCCCGCAGTCGCGCAGCCACGGGACGGCGGCGGCGCGGTGGCGGGCGAACAGGGTGTTCGGCCGGAAGGACAGCACCACCGACGGCGGCAGGTTGGAGGCCAGTTCCACCAGCCCCTGCTTCATCGCCTCCACATGCAGGGGGTCGCAGACCGGCTTCAGGATGGACAGGTCGATGACCTCGTCCACCCGCTGCGGGATGAAGGGCGGTTCCGGCTCTGCCCGCGTGGCGCGGACGAAGGTGCCGCGCCCGGTCTCCCCGCTGATCAGGCCGCGGCGGATCAGTTCCTCGTAGGCGCGGCTGACCGTCTGGACGGAAATGCCCAATTGATCGGCAAGCTGGCGGTGCGTCGGCAAACGCTCCCCGATCGCCAGTTGCCCTTCGGCAATGGCGCGCTGCGCCTGTTCGGCCAGCGACAAGTAGACCGGCCTGCTCAAGGCCGCAGCATCGGGGTGCCACTTTGTCATGCAACATTTCTGCGCAAAATCAGCACATTTGACAACGGGGAAAAGCACGGACATCGTTGGTCACGGAAGTGATACGCGGAATCCTCGAACAGCCGGACCATGACCGACCTGAAGCTCGACTCCATCGACCTGCGCATCCTGGCCGAGATCCAGCGCGACGGCCGCATCACCAAGCTGGCGCTGGCGGACCGCGTCGGGCTGTCGCCCACTCCCTGCTGGGTCCGGCTGCGCCGGCTGGAGCAGGCGGGGATCGTCAGCGGCTATCACGCCCGCCTCGCCCTGCGGCAGGTGACTCCCTTCGCCATGGTGTTGGTTGAGGTGACGCTGGGCGCCCACCGGCAGAGCGATTTCGACCGGTTCGAGCGGGCCATCCGCGCCGAGCCGCACATCGTGTCCTGCTGGTCTGTCGGCGGCGGCGTGGACTACATCCTGCGCGTGGTGGCGCGGGACGTGGACGCCTACCAGCGCATCATCGACCGCCTGCTGGAAAGCGAGGTCGGGATCGACCGCTATTTCACCTACATCGTCACCCGCACGGTGAAGGACGACCCGGCCATGCCGCTGGATGCGCTGGTGAACGGCGGGTTGTAGGGCGCGTTATTAGCCCTCTCTCCCCTGGGGAGAGGGTTGGGTGAGGGGGCGCCCGTAGGACGTCAAAGCTCTGCAATGAGCATGCGTTGTCGGCCTTCGGCCGCCCCCTCATCCTAACCAGGGTCGCTCGCAAGTCTCGCGCCCCAGAGGGGAGAAGGAATAAGGCTTGCCCATAGAGACTTTCTCTACGGATCCAGCCGCGCAAAGAGACTTCCTCCATCCCGCGCCCCGGCTTCAGACACCTTCTCCACCCGCAGCCGGTAGCGTTGGAGGGTGACGGCGCGTTTTCCGCGCCCCCCTTCCCTTCCGAGCTTTCCGAGGTGGCCATGACCGCACAGTTCGCCCGGCTGGAAAACCACGAGGCCCTTGGCCGCCTGACCGACCGGCGGCTTCTGCGCGAACTCGCCTACATCGGCGGGCGCTGGACGGCCGCCCGCGACGGAGCCACCGTCGCCGTCCGCGATCCAGCCGGCGGCGGCACCGTGGCGCGTGTCGCGGCCCTGGGCGCGAAGGAGGCATGGGACGCCATCTCCGCCGCCACCACCTCTTTTCCGGCCTGGAGCGCCTTGCTGCCGCAAGAAAGAGCGGCGCGGCTGCGCGGCTGGTTCGACCGCATCGTCGCGGCGAAGCAGGATCTCGCCCTGCTGATGACGCTGGAACAGGGAAAGCCGCTCGCGGAATCGCTGGGAGAGATCGACTACGCAGCATCCTTCGTCGAATGGTACGCGGAGGAGGCGAAGCGCGTGACGGTGGAGGGCGTCTCCAGCCACCTGCCCGGCGCGGAAATGATGGTCCGCCGCGAACCGTTGGGCGTGGTGGGTGTCGCGACGCCCTGGAACTTCCCCTCCGCCATGCTGACGCGCAAGGCAGCGGCTGCGCTGGCCGCCGGCTGCACGGTGGTGGCGCATGCCTCGCACCATACGCCACTGTCGGCGCTGGCGCTGGCTGAACTGGCGGAGCGGGCCGGCATTCCGGCCGGCGTGTTCAACGTGCTGACCGGCGATCCCGAACCCATCGTCGGCGCCCTCTGCGACGACCCGCGTGTCCGTGCCATGAGCTTCACCGGGTCGACGGAGATCGGCCGCCTGATCGCCGCGCGCTGCGCCCCGACCATGAAGCGGCTGGTGATGGAACTGGGCGGCCACGCCCCGCTGCTGGTCTTCGAGGACGCGGACCTGGAGCGCGCCGTGGACATCGCCATGGACGCGAAGTTCGCGACCTCCGGCCAGGACTGCCTCGCCGCCAACCGCATCTTCGTGCAGCGGCCGCTGTATGACGCCTTCTGCAAGGCATTCACCGCCCGCGTCGAGGCTTTGTCCGTCGGACCGGGCTTGCAGCCCGGCGTGCAGATCGGCCCGCTGATGCACGAGCGCGCCGTCGCCAAATGCGCCGAGCATGTGCAGGACGCGGTGGCGCGCGGCGCGCGCTGCCTGACCGGCGGCGACGCGCACCCCGCCGGGCCGCTGTTCTTCGCGCCGACCGTGCTGGCCGATGTGCCGGCCGACGCGCGCATCATGCACGAGGAAACCTTCGGCCCCGTCGCCGCCGTCCTGCCCTTCGATGGGGAGGACGAGGCGGTGGCCCGCGCCAACGACACCGAATACGGGCTCGTCGCCTATGTCGTGACGCAGAACGCCGGGCGCGCCCTGCGCCTGTCGCGGGCGCTCGACTACGGGATGGTGGCGGTGAACCGGGTGAAGATCACCGGGGCGCCCATCCCCTTCGGCGGGGTCA
Organism: Pseudomonadota bacterium; assembly: GCA_023413605.1. Classification (GTDB taxonomy): domain Bacteria; phylum Pseudomonadota; class Alphaproteobacteria; order Azospirillales; family Azospirillaceae; genus Azospirillum. The sequence goes on along the minus strand of JAEZPL010000172.1, from coordinate 2,323 downwards.
AGCAGTCCGGGCTGGGCCGCGAGGGCTCCCGCCACGGGCTGGAGGCCTTCACCGACCTGAAATACGTCTGCCTCGACCTCACCTGATTCAACTTGCGCCTGATCCGCACTTCCTTCCGCTGGGATTGACCGCCATGACCGACCGCAGCAATGAACTGACAGCCTGGGACCGCGACCACTTCTTCCATCCCTCCACGCACATGGCGGCGCACGCGCGCGGCGACACGCCGACCCGCGTCGTGACCGGCGGCGAGGGCGTGTACATCGTGGACCGGGACGGGCGGCGCAGCCTGGACGCCTTCGCCGGCCTCTACTGCGTCAACGTCGGCTATGGCCGGAAGGAGATCGCCGACGCCATCGCGGAGCAGGCGGGCAAGCTGGCCTACTACCACGCCTATGTCGGGCACGGCAGCGAGGCGTCGATCACGCTCGCCAAGATGATCATCGACCGCGCCCCGGCCGGCATGTCGCGCGTCTATTTCGGACTGTCGGGATCCGACGCCAACGAGACGAACATCAAGCTGGTCTGGTACTACAACAACGTGCTCGGCCGGCCGGAGAAGAAGAAGATCATCTCGCGCTGGCGCGGCTATCACGGCTCCGGCGTGATGACCGGCAGCCTGACCGGGCTGGAGCTGTTCCACAAGGCCTTCGACCTGCCCCGCGCGCCGATCCTGCACACGGAAGCCCCCTATTACTTCCGCCGCGAGGACCGCTCGATGACGGAGGAGCAGTTCTCCCAGCACTGCGCGGACAAGTTGGAGGAGATGATCCTGGCCGAAGGGCCGGACACCGTCGCCGCCTTCATCGGCGAACCGGTGCTGGGCACCGGCGGCATCGTCCCGCCGCCCGCCGGCTATTGGGAGAAGATCCAGGCGGTGCTGGCCAAATACGACATCCTGCTGATCGCCGACGAGGTGGTGACCGGCTTCGGGCGGCTGGGCAGCATGTTCGGTTCCGACCATTACGGCATCAAGCCGGACCTGATCACCATCGCCAAGGGCCTGACCTCCGCCTACGCCCCGCTGTCCGGCACCATCGTGGCGGACCGGGTCTGGCGGGTGCTGGAGAAGGGATCGGACATGATGGGTCCCATCGGGCATGGCTGGACCTACTCCGCCCACCCGCTGTGCGCGGCGGCCGGCGTCGCCAACCTGGTGCTGATCGACGAGCTTGGCCTTGTCGACAACGCGCGCGAGACCGGCGCCTATTTCCGCGCGGCGCTGAGCGAAGCGCTGGCCGGACACCCTCTGGTCGGCGAGGTGCGCGGCGAAGGGCTGCTGGCCGCGGTGGAGTTCGTGGCCGACAAGGATGACCGCCGCTTCTTCCCGGCCGAGGCGAAGGTCGGTCCGCGCATGTCCGCGGCCATGCTGGAACGCGGCGTCATTTCCCGCGCCATGCCGCAGGGCGACATCCTGGGCTTCGCCCCGCCGCTGTGCCTGACGCGGGAGGAGGCGGACAAGGTGGTCGCCGCGGCGCTGTGCGCCGTGAAGGCCGTCGCGGCCGAGCTTTAAGTCCATGACCGGAACCTTGGAGGCCACCGCCTTGAACGCCCCGTCGAACGCCCCTGCGAACACCTCTTCCCTGCCCCGCACCATGCGCGCCGTGGTCCTGACCGGTCATGGCGGACTCGACAAGCTCGTCTACCGCGAGGACGTGCCGGTTCCCACCCCGGCCCCCGGCGAGGTGCTGGTGGAGGTGTCCGCCTGCGGCATGAACAACACCGACGTCTGGGTGCGCCAGGGCGCCTACGGCACGGAGAGCGACCCGGACGCCGTGTCCTCCTGGCGTGGCCGGGGGGAACGCTCCACCCTGACCTTTCCGCGGATCCAGGGCACGGACACGGTCGGGCGGATCGTCGCGGTCGGCGACGGCGTGCCGCGGTCCCGCGTCGGCGAACGGGTGGTGATCGACTTCAGCATCTACAACGCGGAGGACGACAGCCTTGCCAACATCGACTACATCGGGCACGGACGCGACGGCGGCTATGCGGAGTACATGACCGCCCCATCCGACCACGCCCACGCCACGACCAGCACCCTGACCGACGCCGAACTGGCAACCTTCTGCTGCGCCTACCTGACCGGGGAGCACATGCTGGACCGCGCCGCCGTCGCCGCAGGGGAACGCGTGCTGGTCACCGGTGCGTCGGGCGGCGTCGGCTCTGCCATCGTCCAACTGTGCCGGGCGCGGGGCGCTATCCCCTACGCCGTCACGGCCCCCGGCAAGGAAGCGGCCATGCTGGAGATCGGCGCGGAGGCCGCCATCGCCCGCACCGTCGCCGACCTGCCCGCCGCGGTGGCGAAGGCCACGGGCGGACAGCC
>JAEZPL010000103.1 GCA_023413605.1 Pseudomonadota bacterium | reverse complement strand
CGGCCCCGCCGCCGCGCCGCCCCCCCCCCCCCCCCCCCCCCCCCCACCGCGGCCTCTCCCCCACAAGCCGCCCCGCCCCGTGGCCGATCCGCCGCACGCCGGCGCCATCCGCCACTGCCCCATTCTTATCACCACAGCACAGATTGTTAACCCTTTCGTAACCAAGGAAAAACCGCTTAACTACCCCTGAAATATGGTTAACAAGCCCCGCTTCGGCTGTTAATGCCCTGGTGGTGGATTGGAGGGGGATTGGCGGTGAACCAGAATGCGATCACCGATCCGGGCCCGATCGGGCCGTTGGAGCCGACCGGAGCGCCTGCGACCTTCTCCGATCGCATCCGCGAAGCCATCAACCGGAACGAATTGAGGCTGGCCTACCAGCCGCAGGCCGATGTCCTCAGCGGCCGCCTGACCGGGTTCGAGGCGCTGTCCCGCTGGCGTCTGGACGACGGCACCGTCATCCCGCCCGACGTCTTCATCCCCATGGCGGAAACCAGCGACGCCATTCACGTGCTCGGCGAATGGGTTCTGCGCCGGGCCTGCGAAACCGCCGCCCGCTGGATGCGGGAAGGCATCGCCGACCTGCCGGTCGCCGTGAACCTGTCGGCCCGCCAGCTCGATGATCCTGGGCTGGCGCGCATGGTTCTGGGAATCCTGGCGGAAACCGGCCTGCCCGCCGCGAACCTGAAGCTGGAGCTGACCGAAACCGCCCTGTTCGAGCACTCGGACTCCTCGCGTGAGGTGCTGATGCAGCTGCGCGGCGCCGGGGTGCGGCTGGTGCTGGACGACTTCGGGACGGGCTATTCCTCGCTGGCCCTGCTGCGCCGCGTGCCGGTGGAGGCGCTGAAGATCGACAAGCACTTCACCCAGGCCATGGTGGACGACCGCGACGCGGCGGCCATCGTGCGCGCCATCATCGATCTGGCCCACGCGCTGGACATGCAGGTGATCGCGGAGGGGGTGGAAACCAACGAGCAGCGGCTGTTCCTGCGCGCCTACCGCTGCGACCGCATCCAGGGCTACCTGCTGGCGAAGCCGCTGGCGGAGAGCGATGTCGCCACCTTCATCCAACAGCGCGCCGAGCCGCCGACAGGCGGATGACGCGCTCCGTCTCGTCCCACTCCGTCAGCTCGGCGACGTCCTCCACCGTGACCCAGCGCGCCTCCAGCGCGTCGTCGGCGCAGACCGCCTCGCCCTCGGCGCTCTCCGCGGCCACCTCGACGATGGTGTAGTGGAACTGCACGGCGCCCGTGTCGTCCAGCGTCATGGCGTCGACCACGGTCACGACCTCCGTCGGCACGACGTGCAGGCCGGTTTCCTCCAGCACCTCGCGCACGGCGCACTCGAACACCGTCTCCCCAACCGACTGGGCGCCGCCGGGCAGGCTCCATTGCCCCATGCGCGGCGGTCGTCCGCGCCGGATCATCAGCACCCGGTCGCCCCGCCAGACGACGACGCCCACCCCGACCCAGGGGCGGTCCGGGTATTCACGGCTGGAACGGTCGGTGGGTGGCGTGCCGGTCATGGGAATCCCTCGTTGCGCTTGACCCGACGCTAACCCGGATCGACACTGCGACACCAGACGGCAACAGGTCATGGAGGCCATGCTGTGACCTGCGGATCGCCGAACCGGCAGCGAATTTCATCACCAAGACACGAAGACACAAAGAATTGCACAAAGGACCGCCAGCTATTCGGGCCGGCGCGCCGCACAGCCAAGGCCTTTTTGTGAGTCCTTTGTGCCCTTTGTGTCTTTGTGGTTTATCCCTGCACGGGGTGAGGATTGGCCCATGAAGCTCAACGAGATCCGCACCTTCGTCGCCGTGGCGGAGGCGCAGTCGGTGCAGGAGGCCGGGAGCCGGCTGGGGCTGACCCAGTCCGCGGTTTCCCGCCTGATCCAACGGCTGGAAGCCGAGTTGGGCGTCGCCCTGTTCGACCGCCAGACCAAGCCCCTGGCCCTCACCCGCGACGGGGAACTGGCTCTGGCGCACGCGCGGCGCGTGCTGACGGCGACGGAGGATCTGTCGGACGCCTTCGCCGGGACGGCCCAGCCCCACGGGCTGCTGCGGCTGGGTGTGGCCCATGTGCTGACGACGCTGGCCGCGCACCAGCCGCTCGACACGCTGCGCGCCGCCTTCCCCGGCCTGACCGTCCGCCTGCATTCGGACTGGAGCACGCCGCTGATGGAGCAGGTGCGCAACGGCGCGCTGGACGGCGCGCTGGTGCTGATGGGCGACGGGCAGGTGCCGCCGGAGGATCTCGACGCCACCTGCATCTCGCGGGAGCCGGTGCGGATCATCGCCCCGGCCGATCTGGCCGACCGTGGCCCCCTGACCCTGCCCGACATGAACGCGCTGGGCTGGGTGCTGCAACCCGACGGCTGCAAGTACCGCAGCGCCATGACCCTGGCGCTGGCCCACCACGGCCTGCCGCTGAACGTCACCGTGGAGGCTTTCGACCAGACGCTGCTGGTGTCGCTGGTGGCGCGCGGCGTGGGGTTCAGCCTGGCGCCCCTGCGGCTGATCGCGCAGACCGCCCGCGACGCCGGGGTGCGGGCGCTGGAGATCCCGGACTTCTCGCTGACCGTGTCGGTCTGGCTGCTGCGCGCCCGTTTCACCGGCCGCATCGGCCCGGTCTTCGACGTTCTGGAAGACAGCCTGCTGACCCTGCTTCCGCCTGCGGATATGCCCCCGGATATCGGCGCCTATCATTCCGCGGCTGAATAACTTTCTTTACTTTTATGAATTTGATGCACGTCCAGAGCCGACCTATGGTGTCCGAACCCAAGCTGCGGAACGACCGGAGCAGGCGTCAACGGAGGATCGAGTGGACAGCAGCAACCGGGCGGGCGCAGCCGCCGCAACCCATTTCTGGCGGACACCGGGCTTCGTCATCGCCTGCGGGTGCCTGATCGCCATGCTGGCCTTCGGGCCGCGGTCGAGCATGGGCCTGTTCATCAAGCCGCTGTCGGAGGCGCACGGCTGGGGCCGCGACGTCTTCGCGCTGTCCATCGCCATCCAGAACCTTCTGTGGGGCATCGGCACGCCCTTGGCCGGCGCCCTGGCCGACCGCTACGGGCCGGCGCTGGTGCTGGGCATCAGCGGCGTGCTTTACGCCGCCGGCCTCGCGCTGATGCCGTTCGCCGACACCGAACTGACGCTGTACCTCAGCGCGGGCGTGCTGATCGGGCTGGGTCTGGCGGGCGCCTCCTTCGGCATCGTCATCGCCGGCTTCAGCCGCATCGTGCCGCCGGAAAAGCGGTCCTGGTCGATGGGCATCGCCACCGCCGCGGGCTCGCTGGGCCAGACGCTGTTCGCGCCCACGGGGCAGGCCTTCATCGCCGCCTACGGATGGGAAATGGCGCTGATCCTGTTCGGCGCCTCCATGCTGATGATCCCGGTCTTCGCGGCCTCCTTCGCCGGGTCGGGCGGGGCGAAGAACGCGCCCACGGTCACCGGAGCCGACATCGGGTTCGCCGCCACGATCCGGCAGGCGTTCCAGCACCGCAGCTACGTCCTGCTGGTGACCGGCTTCTTCGTCTGCGGGTTCCAGCTGGCCTTCATCACCACGCACCTGCCGCCCTATCTCACCGCCGCGGGCATCAGCCCCAGCCTCGCGTCCTGGGCGATGGGTCTGATCGGCCTGTTCAACGTCATCGGCTCCTACAGCTCCGGCGTGCTGGGCGGGAAGATGAGCAAGCGGCTTCTGCTCTGCTCCAATTACGCGCTGCGTGGCGTGTGCACGGCGATCTTCATCCTGCTGCCGATCACGCCGATCACGGTGATCGTCTATTCGGCCGCCATAGGCCTGCTGTGGCTGTCCACCGTCCCGCCGACCTCGGGCCTTGTCGCGCTGATGTTCGGCACGCGCTACCTTGGCATGCTCTACGGCTTCGCCTTCCTCAGCCATCAGGTCGGCGGCTTCCTCGGCGTGTGGCTGGGCGGCGTGCTGTACGAGCGCACCGGGTCCTACGACGTGGTCTGGTGGGCCAGCGTGGCGCTCGCCCTGGGGGCCGCGGCCGTCAACTGGCCGATCACCGAGAAGCCCGCCCCGTCGCTGGCCGCGGCCGAAGCCAAGGCCTGATCCAAGGGAACCGACGTCCATGCAGCAGCCCTCTCCCACCGCCCCCGGCTTCGGCCATGGCTACGCGCTGGCGCTCGGCGCGCTGGCGCTGGCCGTCTGGGCGGCGGTGACGGGCGTGGCGCTGCAACAGGCCGCCCTGAAGGAGGAGGACGCGGGCACCGTTCTCGCCGTCTTCCCGCCGGGCACACCGAGCGGCGACGCCTTCGCCGCCGTGGTGCGGGCGGGCGGCCAGCCGGTGCGGCAGACCTGGATTCCCTTCGCCTGGGTCGCCAAGGCCGACGGCCAGGGCTTCGTCGGCCGGCTGAAGCAGGAAGGCGCCATGACCGCCTATGGCGAGTTGTCGGTCGGTCCGGCGCTGGGCGGCTGCGCCGTGGTGTCGCTGGACGACAAGCGTCCGGTGGGCTTCCAATTCAAGTGATGACAAGCGCGGGGGCAAGCGCGGACGGAGCAACAGAACGGGTCTTGACATCCCCCGCAAGGTGGAGCAGGCTATTCCTCAGAGCAACACTGGTAGAGGTGAAAACGCGGAGAACACCGCAGCACGTTGACCCAGAAGTCAATGACGCAGCAACACAAGTGTTTCCGTTACCAGGAGGGTGAGCTGATCATGAGTCCACCTGCGCTTACTTGAGGAAGCCGACCATTTCGGCCTTACAGTTCTGATTTCAGCCGTTGACACGGCTCAACCATTGCGGACTCCCAAGACCGTCCGCAGAAACCCCCGCCACCCGAGCGGGGGTTTCGTTTTTGGGCATCGGCGCGATGTTCACCGCCCCGCCTCATACCGAAGGCGTTTGATGGCTTCCATCAAACGCCTTCGGTTCAAACCCGGCAGCACATGGCGCGGCCATGTGCGAAAGGGTGATGCGGCCGGCCGATCATGGAAGCCTTCATGCGCCGGCCGTATCAAACGCACCGCCCCGACGAAAAGAAAACCCCTCCCCCGCTGTCGCGGGAGAGGGGCGTGCAAGGTCGAGTGTCGCTTAGACAAAGGCCCCGACAGGCGCCGGGGCCGTCCCATCAATACATGTGCTGGCCGCCGTTGATGGACAGGGTCGAGCCGGTGATGAAACCGGCGTCGTCGCCGACCAGGAACAGCACGCCGCGGGCGATCTCCTCGGCCTTGCCGAGGCGGCCGACCGGGATGCGGGCGACGATCTTCTCCAGCACGTTCGGCGGCACCGCGCGAACCATGTCGGTGTCGATGTAGCCCGGCGCGATGGCGTTCACGGTGATGCCCTTGGCCGCACCCTCCTGGGCCAGCGCCTTGGTGAAGCCGTGGATGCCCGACTTGGCGGCGGCGTAGTTCACCTGGCCGTACTGGCCGGCCTGGCCGTTCACCGAGCCGATGTTGACGATGCGGCCGAAGCCACGCTCGCGCATGCCGTCGATGACGTTGCGGCACAGGTTGAAGCAGGAGGTCAGGTTCGTCGCGATGACGTCGTTCCACTGCTGCGGGGTCATGCGCTGCAGCACGCCGTCGCGGGTGATGCCCGCGTTGTTGACGACCACGTCGACCGGGCCGAGTTCGGCCGTGATCTTGGCGATGCCGTCCTTCACCGCGTCGAAATCCGACACGTCGAACTTGTAGACCGCGATGCCGGTGCGGGCCGAGAACTCCTTCGCCTTTTCGTCGTTCCCTGCGTAGTTGGCGGCGACCGTGTATCCGGCGTTCTTCAGCGCGACCGAAATGGCTTCACCGATACCGCGCGTTCCGCCCGTGACGACTGCAACTCGAGCCATTGGCTCCTCCCCCAAAGTAAGGCGTGGATTCGTTTCGTTTTTACGTGCCTATACGAAGCGGGCCGTACCCCGAAGGGAACGGCCCGCCTTTTTCATCAGCCCCGCTCGACGCAGAGGGCGATGCC
>JAEZPL010000096.1 GCA_023413605.1 Pseudomonadota bacterium | reverse complement strand
CCCCCACGGAGGACGGCGGGCCGGGGGGCTCGTCGGGCAGGCGGCGTCACGGCAGCGACTCCAGCGTGCGCAGCACCGTCCAGCGCGCGGTCAGCATCGCCAGCAGGCTGGCCACCAGCGGCACGATGGCCAGCATGGCGAGATGCCAGACATTCACCGAGACGTCCGGCAGCAGGCCGGAGCGCAGCCCCGCCGCGGCGTGCCCCAGACCGGCCAAGGTCGCCACGGCCAGCAACAGCCCGCTGAGGCCCCCGCGCATGGTCAGGCCCATCACGTGGGATTCGAACTGGCGGGCGACGTAGCGGTCGGTGGCGCCCATCAGGTGCAGCAATTCCACCACGTGGCGGTGGATCGCCAGCCCGGCGCGCACGGCGAAGATCACGGCCATCACGCCGGCCCCGCCGATCAGGGCGACGACGGCCAGCGCCGCGATGTGCAGCGCCGCGGCGAAGCGGCGCAGGTCGGCCAGCCACACCGCGTGGTCGTCCAGCGTGGCGCCGGGGGCGGCGGATGTCAGGCGCGCGGCCAGGGCGGCGGTGTCCACCGGCCCGTCGGTGACCACGTCGATCAGCCGCGGCATGGGCAGCAACGGGTCGGCGGCCTCCTTGCCCAGCCAGGGCTCCATCAGGCGGGAGACGGCGTCGGTGGAGAGCGCGTCGGCCGACTTCACGCCGGGGGTGGAGCGCAGGACGGTCAGGGCGGATTCCGTCTGTTCGTTCAGCGCGGAGGGCGAGGCGCCGGGCTGCGGCACGATCTGCACGGTCAGGCCGCCGGCCAGACCGCTGTCCCAGCGCTGTGCCATGTCCGACACGAACAGCGCGCCGGCCAGCGCCAGCGCCGCCAGATAGACCATCAGCGCGGTCAGCCAGGTGAGGAAGCGCGAGGTCGGGTCCTTGGCCAGCGGCAGGTCGAAGCGCTTGCGGCGGAGGGGCAGGGCCATGCGTTGCGTCCTCCCCCGTCAGGCCCAGCGCGAGGACTGCGCCGGCAGAACGTGCAGCCGCCCGTTCTCCAGATGCAGGCGCGGGTGGTTGAAGCGGCGGATCAGCGCTTCGTTGTGGGTGGCGATGACCACGGTGGCGCCCAGCTTGTGCATCTCCTCGAACAGGTACAGCAGGCGCATGCCGATGCCGTCGTCGACGTTGCCGGTCGGCTCGTCGGCCAGCAGCAGGCGCGGCCGGTTGATGACCGAGCGGGCGATGGCGACGCGCTGCTGCTGCCCGCCCGACAGGGTGGAGGGCAGGGCGTGCAGGTGGTTGCCCAAGCCCACCCAGCGCAGGATCTCCGTGCAGTGCTCCACCACTTCGGCCTCCGCAGCGCCGCTCATGCGCAGCGGCAGGGCCACGTTGTCGAGCGCGGAGAGATGGTCGAGCAGCGCGAAGTCCTGGAACACCACGCCGATCTGGCGGCGCAGCTCCGGCAGATCCGCCCGCGTCAGCCGCGCCATGTCGCGGCCGAACAGGGTGATCAACCCGCGCGAGGGGCGGTGCGCCAGATACATAAGTTTCAGCAGCGACGACTTGCCCGCCCCGCTCGCCCCCGTCATGAAGTGGAAGGAGCCGGGCGGCAGGGTGAAGCTGATGTCGCGCAGCACCTCTGGCCCGGTGCCGTAGCGCAAACCCACATTCTCGAAACGAATCACAGTCTCACCCAGGCCGCGACAGCGCCGCGCGGCGGAAGCCCGCCCGTGACGCGAAAGGACAATGCACCGGCGCCGTCGGCTCGTCCACACCCGTTCGAACCGCCGCTCCCGGCGCCCAACCGACCGCCGCACCCTCGCGCCGCCGGAGTTCGGGCCGGGGTTTGGGCGTTCCTTGCTTCATACCTCATGAGTACCTATAACGACATTCTGCAATTTCGGTGACCACGATCGGCATCAATGATCATCACCTGCCCGACCTGCGCCACGCGGTACACGCTCGCCGATTCGGCGGTCGGGCCGCAGGGGCGAAAAGTGCGCTGCGCCAAGTGCGGCCACATGTGGTGGCAGTCGCCGGACGATGATGATTCCGATTTTTCCCTGAATGATGTGACCGAAATTCGGCAGACCGCCGATACCCCGGCCCCGTCAAACCAAAAGTCGGCGCGCAAACCGGCGGGCAAGCCGGCCGGCCGGCCGCTGGCAAAGGGCGCGCTGGTCGCCTGGGGGGCGTTCGCGGCGGTGCTGGTGGCGCTGGGCGTCGGGGGATTCCTGGCGCGCGGCCCGATCGTGCAGCTCTGGCCGCCGGCCGCGCTGCTGTACGAGACGGTCGGGCTGCCGGTGGACCCGCCGGGCACGGGGCTTCAGCTTCAGAACGTGCGCTCCGAACAGAAGGCGGAGGGCGGGCTGCAAATCCTGACCGTGGATGGGCAGATCATCAACGTGTCCGACGTCATGCGGCCGGTGCCGAGGGTGCGCGTCACGTCGCTGGGCCAGGATCGCAAGCCGGTCAAGAGCTGGACGGTCGAGGCATCGCCCGCGCAACTGCTCCCCGGCGAGATCGCCGTTTTCCGCGACGCGCAGCCCGATCCGGGGGCGGTGCTGGAGGTGATGGTCACGTTTGACGGTGGGTGAATTTTCGCCTGCCCGGATGTGGACGATGTGTTGGCTATTCACCACAAAGACACGAAGGCGCAAAGATAGTCACAAAGGGGGTTCTGCATCCCTGAAGGATTTGCGGGGTATGCAAAATTCTTCATGAAATTCTTTGTGCCTTTGTGGTTAATCGTCACCATTGCGACATTTAGAACTGCTTCAGCAGCCGGTCGATGTATTCGCGCTCCAACTGCGGGCGGTTGTACTGGCCGGAGCGGCGGCGGAGTTCGTCCAGGATTTCGCGGGCGCGCTGGAGTTCGGCTTCCTCCGGGATCTTCACGTCGTTGCCGTCGTAGGAACCGTAGCCGGACGGGCGCCGGCCCAACGGGTCGCGGTTGCGGCCCTGGCGCTGCGACTGTTGGCCCTGCTGTTCGCCGCCCATCATGGCCGGACCCTGCTGGCCCATCATCTGTTGCATCAGCTGCTCGGCGTAGCTCTGCATGCCCTGCTGTAGCTCGTCCATCGCCTGGGTCTGCGGCGGCACGGCGGAGCCGGGCTGGCCCTGCTGGAGCGCCTGTCCGGCGTCGCGCATGGCGCGCTCGGCGCGGCCCAGCGGGCGGGGGATGTCGCCCTGCTGCTCGCCCATGCGGCGCATCAACTCGCCCAACTGGCGGCGCAGCGCCTCCTGCTGTTCGGCCTGCTGCTGCATGAGCGGGCTGCCGGACTGCTGGCCCTGACCCTGCTGGCCTTGCTGCCCCTGCTGGCGACCCTGGCGGCCGCGCGGACCCTGGCCGGCCTGGGGCTGCTGCCCCTGCTGCTGGCCCATCTGCTCCTGCGACTGGCGGAAGGTCTGGTCCAGCAGGTTCTGCTGCTGCTTGGCCAGATCCTGAAGCTCGCGCATCATCTGCCAAGCTTCGTTCTGGCCCTGCTGCTGCATCTGCGCCATGGCGCCGGAGCGCATGTTCTCCAGCATCTGCTGGAGCTGCGACAGCATCTGGCGCGCGGCGTCGCGGCTGCCGGTCTCGGCCATCTGCCGCATCTGGTCGAGCATCTGCTGGAGATCCTGCCGGTCCATCATGCGGTCGGCCATTTCCGGCGGGACCTGGGGAATCTGCTCGCCACGGGCCAGCGCCTCGCGCATCTGCTGCTCCATGGCGTCCATGAACTTGTCCATGGCCGCCTGGAGTTCGTCCATCAGCTGCTTCAGTTCCTGGTCCGGCGCGTTGCGCTCCAGCGCCTCGGCCAGCTTGCGCTCGGCGTCGCGCAGGTCGCGCTCGGCCAGCGACAGACCGCCGTCCTCGATGCGCAACGCCGTTTCCCACAGCACCTGCTGCACCGCCGGGATCGATTCGCCCTGCTCGTCCAGCAGCAGCCGGCCGACGGAGGTGCGCAGCGCCAGGAAGGCCACGATGTCGCCGCTGTACTGGCCCGGCCGGGCGGAGATGTCGGCCAGCCGGCGGGCGACCTCCACCCGCATCTCCTTCGGGCGCAGGGTCAGCTTCTTGCGCTCCTCCACGATGGCGCGGGCGACGGGGTGGTTGAACACCCGCTCCGGCAGGACCATCGGCACGTCCTCGGTGCTGCCGGTCTGGCCGGCGCCGTCGATCGCGGTCAGGCGGACGGTGACGTTCAGCCCCGCCCAGGGATGCGCCGTCAGGTCGTGGAAGCCGGCGTTGCGCGCGTCCTTGGGCCGCACGCCGGGCAGGGCCAGCGGCAGTTCGACGGGCGTGCGGTCGAGCGTCGGCGCCTCGCCCTCCTGCACCGCCAACCGGACGATGCCCTTCACCTCGGCAAGGCCGTAATCGTCGTGTGCGGTGTAGTCGAGGCGCAGCGCCCCGCGCTCGCCCTTCGTCGGCGGGCTGGCGTAAGCGATGGCCGGCGGGTTGTCGGGGATCACCTGCACGGCCCAGGAGCCCAGCGAGTGCGCCCCCTGGGACACGGCGATGCGGGTGCCGGCCTGGATCGGCTGCTGGATCTGGAAGGTGGAGGAGTCCACCGCCTCGAAGCTGGTCGACTTGTCGCCGGCCTCCAGCGTCGGCGTGCCGCTGCCGCCGCTCACGCGGGCGAGCACGAGGCTGCCCTTCGGCACCGGAACGGGGTTCGGCAGGTTCGGCGTGTGGGCGGCGTTGGCCGATTTCAGGAAGATCGGCGGCAGGCCCGTGTATTCCGGCGGCGTCACCCAGAGATCGAGCGCCGCCACGGACGCGCCGGCCGACCCGCCGAAATGCGGGTTCAAGGCGGCGGCAAGGCGCGGGCGCCAATCGCCCCAGGTGGCGCCGCCCACCGCGATCAGAACCAGCACGACCAGCGCGCGTAGCGCGTAGCGGTCATGGGACGCGATGTCGGACAGCGGCCAGGCGACGCGCAGGCCGCGCATGGCGGCGCGCACGCGTTCCTGGTGCAGGCGCCACAACTCCGCGGCCACGGGATCGTTGCCCGCGGGCTTGTCGCGCAAGGTGTTGAGGGGGCGGTGGGGCAGGCCGCTGTCACGCTCCAGCCGGCGGCGGGCGGCGGCTTCGTCGGGCGCGCGGAAGCCGCGCAGGCCGCGCCACAGCGTCCAGCCGAAGGCTGCAACGATCAGCAGCAGCACGACGGCGTGCAGCCAGCCGGGCAGCAGCGGCAGGACGTTCAGCAGGGCGAGCGCGACAAAGGCCCCGGCGATCGCCAGGGGTGCCCAGACGGCCGGCCACAGCCGTTCCCACAGCAGGGCGGCGCGCGCCAGCCCCATGCGGACGCGCGGTTCCGGCCCGCGGACGTCCGGCGCGGGGTCCTTCCGCAGGGGGAAACGGAATCCGTTGTCGCTGTCGCTCATGCCGCACTCCCGTCCCGTCGGGCGCCAGCCGTAGGGAGAGAGCCGGCCGGGGCGTCGTCAGGATATAGGCTCGGCCCGGCCATTTTTCCCGGCCCGACCGTCAAGCCATTCACCGAACCACTTGTCCATGACCAAAATATGGCCGCACAGCCACATCTCCACATAGCTCTGGAGGAACTGCACCTCCTCCGGGTTGTGACTTTCGGTGGCGGCCTGCTTGCGCACGAAGGCGGCGAAGCCGTCGTGCATGGCCTTGTGCTTCGCAAAGTCCGGATAGCCGGACGCGCGCATCAGCCCCTCTTCCCGCTGGAAGTGATGTTCGGAATAGTCGGCCAGCTCACCCAGAAAGCGGTTCGCCGATTGCCGCGTCTCACCGGCGGCCAAAGCCGCGCTGAACTGGTTGAACAGCTCGAAAAGCCGCTGATGGTCGGCGTCCACGGTTTTCTGACCGATGGCGTAAGCCGCGTCCCAGTCCATGGGGAGCCCTCATTCGGGTTGCAAACGCTGTGTTGTACACCGAATGACCGGGGGATCGCTGGCGCAAAAGCGCGCAGCGTCGGGTGAAGCCCCCTCTCCCGCCCGGGACGGGAGAGGGG
>JAEZPL010000095.1 GCA_023413605.1 Pseudomonadota bacterium | reverse complement strand
ACCCCGGAGTCATCCTGACCTCGATGCTGAAGCGCGTGGATCTGGCGGTGGAGACCTCCTTCCAGGCGGGCCGGGCCGGCACCTGGGCGTCGGGCATCCGTGCGCTGGGGCTGGCTGAGGGCGGCGTCGACTACGCTGTGGACGACAACAACCGTTCCCTCCTCACCCCGGCCATGCTGGATCGGGTGGAGGCCGCGCGGGGCGACATCGTGGCCGGGCGCATCCGGGTGCCCGCCGGAGCGTAGCCAGGGTCACCGCTACACGAATTGCGGCTCTACCTTCGCCGCGAAGGCCAGATCGGCCCCCCGCAGAGTCTCCACGGTCACGCGGACGCCCGACAGGTCGGTGCCATGCAGGACGGCGCGGGCAAGGCTGGCGTCGCGCAGGTCGGCCCCGGTCAGGCTGGCCTCGGCAAGGTTGGTCGGCCACATCCGGCTGCCGTCGCCGGCCAGATCCACCGGGCGCAGCCGCGCCCGCCACAGCTTCGCCCCGGCCAGATTGGCGCCGCGCAGATTGCAGCCGGACAGATCGGCGCTGGTGAAGTCCGCATCGCGCAGGTCGCTGTAGGACAGGTCCGCCATGACCAGCTTCGCCCCGGAGAAATCCGCTCCGCGCAGCCCGCAGAAACGCATCGCGCAGCCCGCCAGAAGCTGATTGGCAAAGTTGTAGCCGCGCAGATCGGCCCGCTGCACCATCAGCCGTTCGCCGCACCCGCCGTTCCGTTCCACCCACAGCTGGTGCGCGGAAATGGAGTCGGCCAGCCGCCCGGCGAGGCTGACAAGGCCGGTGCCGTCCACATCGATGCCGCGCCGCTCCAACGTCTGGCGCAGGGGTTCGTCCAGCCGCGCGCCGCACAGCAGCACGCCGTCCAGAACGACATGCTCCATCACCGCCCCGACCAGATTGGCGCCGATCAGGACCGCCCCCGACAGATCGCTGCCGGAAAAATTCGCCTCGCCCAGGTCGCAGCCGGAAAAGTCGCATTGCGCCATGCGGGCGTCGGTCAGCACCGCGCGGGTCATCTTGGAGCCGATGAAGGTCGTCTTGCCGTCCGCGTTGCCGGCCGGACGCTGCTCGTTGGCGCCCAGCATCAGGCCCTTGCGCAGGTCGGCGCCGCGCAGGTCGGCCTCGTGCAGCTTGGCATGCTCCACGCGCGCGCCGCGCAGGTCGGCGGAGGCAAGGGAGGCGCCGGTCAGGTCGGCCTGCGACAGGTCGGCGCCGAACAGGTCCGTCCTGGACAGGTTGGCCCCCGCCAGCCGCGCGCCGTTCAGGTTCGCTCCGCTCAGCTTCGCGCTGCTGAGATTGATGCGGTTAAGACCCAGCCGCGACAGATTGTAGAAGCTGAGGTCGGCGCAGCGCCCCTTCATGCTGGGGTCTCGGGCCAGCCATTGCTGGTGCCGGACCAGAGCGTTGCGGATCGCCATCAGGTATCGTTCTTCCATCCGACGTCTCCGCGCCGATTGTTCGGGCGTTCTCCGCTCCGGTGCACGCCCCGTTCGGCACGGCCGGTTGAAAGGCGGAAGCGCACACGCCGCGGTGATCTTATCGAGCGACGAACGAAAGCGAAAGACGCGAGCGAAGGATCGGTCGCCGAATCAACCCGCCAGCTTATGTCAGCGTGTCGGCAAGCACGGCCCCGCGCGAGGCCATCATGTACAACCCCATGTGGTGCGCCGGCCCCTGCGGATGCGCCGCCGTCTCGGGCAGGCCCAGCGACCGGGCAACCTCGGCCGGCAGGTCGTAGGTGGCGCAGCCGGGCTCGTACACCACGACGTCCTTCAGCGTCGGCACCATGCCGTGGTTGCGCGCGGACAGAAGGGTCAGCACGAAGTCCATCACGCAGATGTCGGTGCAGATGCCGACGGTGACCACGGCCTCCAGCCGGTGCCCGTTGATCCAGTCCACCAGCCGGTTGGCCCCGCCCTGTTTTGGTTCGGCGGCACCGACGAAAAGATTGATGCAGTCCTTGGCGATCAGGGTCGTGACCGGCTCGGTCTCCAGCCACTTCAGCTCGGGCACCAGTTCGTCATGCCCGCTGCCGGTCAGGCAGTGCGGCGGATAAGGCGGCTCCGGCCTGGCCGGGTCGTGGCTGTCCAGCGAGGCGCAGATGGGCCACCCGGCCTCCACGAAGCGGCGGGCCAGCTGGTCGGTCTCCGCAATCATGCGGGCCACCTGCTCGTTCGGCGCTGCCGGGGCCAGCGGACCGCAGCCGACGCTGGCGAACCCCTGCACTTCGTCGATGATGACAAGGCCGGTGCGCCCCGCCGGCATTGCATAGGCCCCGAAGGCCACCGGGAAGGTGCGCCGGACCGTTTCAAGCGCATCCGTTTCAAGCGCATCGTCGCGAACCATCAGGTCGAGCATGGTTCCTCCGTTCGTGCAGCGGACTGTGGGCGCCCGACGATAGCGAACCGGGCTGCGCCCGTCACCTCATCCCGCGCCGGTGGCAGAATGGCATGCATAGGACTGCGGCAAATTCGCCGGACGCAATAATTTAATCGCTGACGAGCACGATTCGAACGTGACGACCCGGCTGTGCGACAGGATGCCGCAAAGCCAAGCGCCGCCAACTTGAGTCCTCATAGACAAAGCAACGCGCCACCGCAACCGCGGGTACACATATGTTCATGACGGCCGAGTTCCTGGGCATGCTCCTGCTGGTTACCAGTGCCGCCGCGCTTGGCTTGTCGATCGTCATCGACGTCGGCCAAATCAGCGCCGAACGGGCCCGCAAGTCGATGCTCCAGCGCCAGCACGACAAGAAGAAGGCGGCTTTGGCCGAGTGGAAGCGCAAGACCGACCAGAGGCAGACCGAACTGACGGCGCTCCATGCCCGCCACACGGAATATACGGGACGCCGCCAAAAGGCATTGTCGGAAATCAAGGCGCTGGAATTCACCAAGGTCGAACTGGTCCACGAACTCGGCGACGGGGACGAGACGACGGGCTTCTGGTCCCAGATCGTCGTGCAGGAAAACCTCGGCACCATCGACCGGCGCGACGTGATCTTCTCCCGCCAGATCTGGGGCTACCGCAACGTCGTCCATATCTGGATGCCGGCTCCGGAACTGGCCGCGGCGCTGGTGCGCACGGCCTTCACGGCGAAGAACGGCGTTCTGCCGACCCCGGTCATCCCACTGGCCCTCGCCCCCTCCGCCGACGCGAAGGACGCCTCCGCATGACCGGGATGATGCTGTATTTCAGCCTCGGGCTGATGGTGCTGACGGTGATCTCCAACCGCTACTGGCGTCGTCAGCTGGAGGCCATGCGGGCGTCGCACGACAAAGTCCGGGAGATGACCGACGATGTGACCAAGGAGGTTGCGGAGGTCGCCACCGCCTATGCCCAGATCGCCCACAAGCACGCCGAGGCCGAAAAGCGCGTCGCCAAGGCCGAGCAGGAGATGCAGGCCGCCCTGCTGGAAATGGACGCGAAGCGGAACGGGTCGGTCACCCATTACTATGTGTTCGACCGGCTTGAACCCCGCCCAGGCCGCTTTTGGGAGGCGGCCATCCGCTTCGTGCCGGCTGACGCGGCCACGACCGACCGCCAAGGCCAGCGTTCCTGGGCGGGGTTGCGCCGCTACATCCTGATCGCCGATACGGAGCGTGAAGTGCGCGAGCGGGTGGGCGCGCGGTTTCCGCGCCGTGCCGGCTATCACCTGCTGGAGGTGGTTCCCTGCCGGCTGAGCGGCCTTGCCGTCAACCGCATCGCCGAACTCAGCACGTTCCGCAAGCCCGTCGCGGCGGAGGAGGAGCCGAAGCCGCCCCGCCGCGCCGCCGCGGCGCGAAACTGACGTCGGCCGTCATCCCCGCTCCCCAGGCGGCGTTGCCGCCGCCTTCCGGATCAATGGGCGGCCTCAATGGGCGGCCTCAATGGGCGGCGTTGCCGCCGCCTTCGAAGGAGGGAGCCTCCAGGCCGGATTGCTCCAGCTGCTCCACCACCATCGCCTTCAGTCGCTCCAACCCCTCCGGCGTGCCGGACTCCGCACGCGCCACCAGAACGTCCTGCGTGTTGGACGCGCGCAGCAGCCACCAGCCGTCCGGCGTCGTCACCCGCACACCGTCGATGGCGTTGACCGTCGCCCCCGCCGCCGCCAGACGCTCCTTCACCTCCTGCACCACGCGGAACTTGCGTTCCTCGTCCGCCTGGAAGCGCGTCTCCGGCGTGTTCACCACCGTCGGCAGCCGGTCGCGCAGGTCGGCCAGCCGCACGCCGAGCTTGCTGACCAGCCCGATCAGACGCACCGCGCAGTACAGCGCGTCGTCAAAGCCATACCACTTGTCGGCGAAGAAGATGTGCCCCGACATCTCGCCGGCCAGCGGCGCCCCGGTCTCCGCCATCTTCGCCTTCAGCAGCGAATGCCCGGTCTTCCACATCAGCGGCTGCCCGCCCAGCCGGGCGATCTCGTCGAACAGCGTCTGGCTGGCCTTCACGTCGGCGATGATCGTCGCGCCGGGATGGCTTTTCAGCACGTCCGACGCGTAGATCGCCACCAGCTGGTCGCCCCACACCACGCGGCCCAGATGGTCGATGGCGCCGATGCGGTCGCCGTCGCCGTCGAACCCGATCCCCAGATCGCAGCCGTGCTCGGCCACCGCCGCCTTCAGCGCGACCAGGTTCTTCTCCACCGTCGGGTCGGGATGGTGGTTGGGGAAGGTGCCGTCGATCTCATCGAACAGCAGGATGTGCTCGCCCGGCAGCTTGGCGGTCAGCCGGCGCAGGATCTCGCCGGTGGCGCCGTTGCCGGCGTCCCAGGCCACCTTCAGGTCGCGCAGCCCGTCATAGTCCTTGAGCAGCCGCTCCACATAGACATCCTGCACGTCGATCCGCTCCGACGAGCCCTGGCCCGACACGTAGTCGGCCTTGGCGGCGATGGTGCCGAGGTCGAGGATCTGCTGGCCGTAGACCGGCCCCTTGCCCAGCATCATCTTGATGCCGTTGTAGTCCGGCGGGTTGTGCGAGCCGGTGATCATGACGCCGGCCGCCGCTTCGCGGTCGCGGGTGGCGAAGTACAGCATCGGCGTCGGGCCGAGACCGATGCGCAGCACGTGCAGGCCGCAGGCGACCAGCCCGTCGACCAGCGCCTCTTCCAGCTCCGGCGACGACAGGCGGCCGTCATAGCCCACGCACACGGTTTTGCCGCCACCACGGGCGACCACCGTACCGAACGCGCGGCCGACGGCGCGGGCGTCGTCCGCGGTCAGCGTCTGGCCGACGATGCCGCGGATGTCGTATTCGCGCAGGACGGTGGGGTGGAAAGTGTGGGCGTGGCTCATGGTCGTCAGCCTCCGGAAAGTGCTGCGGTTCTTATTGGTCTGACACCGGCTTGGATGGCCGGCCGATGGAGTGGTAGGCGAAGCCGGCGCGGGCCATGTCGCCGGGATTGTAGATGTTGCGCAGATCGATCATCACCGGCCGCTTCAGCAGCGTCTTGACCCGCTTCAGGTCGAGCGCGCGGAACTCGTTCCATTCGGTCAGGATGGCCACGCAGTCGGCCCCTTCCAGCGCGCCGTAGGCGTTGTCGGCCCAGTCCACGCCGGGCAGCAGCTTGGCGGCCTCGTGCATGCCCGCCGGGTCGAAGGCGCGCACCCGCGCGCCGGCCGCTTGCAGAGCCGGGATGATGTCGAGCGACGGGGCGTCGCGCATGTCGTCGGTGTTGGGCTTGAAGGTGACGCCCAGCACGCCGATGGTCTTGCCGTCGACCACCCCGCCGCAGGCGGCGATGATGCGCTCGGCCATCGCCTTCTTGCGCTGGTCGTTGATGTCGACGACGGTTTCGATGATGCGCAGCGGGCTGCCAACCTGCTGGGCGGTGCGCACCAGGGCCAGCGTGTCCTTGGGGAAGCAGGAGCCGCCGTAG
The DNA here is from genome assembly GCA_023413605.1 of Pseudomonadota bacterium. Classification (GTDB taxonomy): domain Bacteria; phylum Pseudomonadota; class Alphaproteobacteria; order Azospirillales; family Azospirillaceae; genus Azospirillum. Next base: position 4,774 of record JAEZPL010000095.1, on the reverse strand, counting down.
CCCGGACCAGGGTGCAGGAACTTCTTGCCGATGCGGCCGTCCAGGCCGATGCCGCGGGCGACGTCGTGGACGTCGGCGCCGACCTTCTCGCACAGGTCGGCGATCTCGTTGATGAAGGTGATCTTGGCGGCCAGGAAAGTGTTGGCGGCGTATTTGGTCAGCTCCGCCGTCTCCAGCGACGTCAGGACGATCGGCGTCTCGATCAGGTAGAGCGGGCGGTAGAGGCGGCGCATGACCTCGGCGGCGCGCTCCGAGGTGGCGCCGATGACGACGCGGTCGGGGCGCATGAAGTCGCCGATGGCCGAGCCCTCGCGCAGGAACTCCGGGTTGGAGGCGACGTCGAAGTCGGCGGTGGGGTTGGTGCGGCGGATGATCGCCTCGACCTCGCGGCCGGTGCCGACCGGCACGGTCGACTTGTTGACGATCACGGTGTAGTGGTCGAGGTTGGCGGCGATCTCCTCGGCGGCGGCGTAGACGTAGGACAGGTCGGCGTGGCCGTCGCCGCGGCGCGACGGCGTGCCGACGGCGATGAACACCGCGTCGACCCCGGTCATCGCCTCCTTGAGGTCCAGCGTGAAGGACAGCCGGCCGGCGGCGACGTTGCGCGCCACCAGATCGTCCAGCCCCGGTTCGTAGATCGGGATCTCCCCGCGCCTAAGCCGCTCGATCTTGTCCGCGTCCTTGTCGACGCAGCACACGTGAACGCCAAATTCCGAAAAACAGGCGCCGGACACAAGACCGACATAGCCCGTACCGATCATCGCTATGCGCATAAAGAGCCCTCGTTACCGAATTCCACGCCGTCGACGATCGCAAGCCGCGAGACAGCACGGTCCTGGCATGCGTCGCCCGTCGCCCCGGTGCAACGGGAGCGACGGGCGCGCGGATCCATACCTCTGACGGGTTTTAGCAGTACTTCCGAAGCATTTCACGGACCTTGGCGGACATGTCCGGACGCTTCAGCGCGTGGGCCAGCGTGGCCTCGATGAAGCCGACCTTGTCGCCGCAGTCGAAGCGGGTGCCCTCGAAGCGCAGGCCGTGGAACGGCTGGGCGCCGATCAGCTTGGCCATGGCGTCGGTCAGCTGGATCTCGTTGCCGGCGCCGCGCTGCTGCTTCTCCAGATGGTCGAAGACCTCCGGCTGGAGAATGTAGCGACCGATGATCGACAGGGTGGAGGGTGCCTCCTCCGGCTTGGGCTTCTCGACGAGGCCGCGGACGGTGGCCAGACGGCCGTCGTCCTTCTCCACATCCAGGATGCCGTAGCTGCTGGTGCGCTCGCGCGGGACGTCCACCACGGCGACGATGTTGCCGCCGACCTCGTTGTAGGCGTCGACCATCTGCTTCAGGCAGGGCGTGTCGGCCTGCACGAAGTCGTCGGGCAGCACGATGGCGAAGGGATCGTTGCCGATCAGCGCACGCGCGCACCACACCGCATGTCCGAGGCCGAGCGGCACCTGCTGGCGGGTGTAGAAGCAGCGGCCCGGAGCGATCTCGCTGCCGCGCACCTCTTCCAGGGCGTCGACCTTGCCACGCTCTTCCAGGGTGCGGTTCAGTTCTGTGTCGGCATCGAAGTGATCCTCGATGGCCCGCTTGCTGCGGCCCGTGACGAACACGAAATCCTCGATGCCGGCGGCCCGCGCCTCTTCCACGGCATGCTGCAGAAGCGGCCGGTCGACCAGCGGCAGCATTTCCTTTGGAATAGCCTTGGTGGCGGGCAGGAAACGCGTGCCGAGACCGGCAACGGGGAACACCACCTTGCGCACGGGTTTTCGCATTGGGGTTCTCTTGTGGTTGCGTACGGAAATACTTCGAATATGGAGCCGTTTTGCACAGCGGCAAACGCTCGTGGTGCTTTCTGCCACAGGGTTACCAGCCGCGCAACACACCCTTCAGGGACTCAGCAAACGGCTAGTTGCGCAACAGCAAATCCTTCGCTTGGTTGATCTTGGCGGCCAAATAGGTTGACCCCCCATGATCCGGGTGCACTTTCATCATCAGCCGACGGTGAGCATCCTTTACCTGTTCGGGTGTTGCGCCCGGCGCAAGCCCCAAAATGTCATAGGCTTCCTCGCGCGTCATCGGGCCGCTGCGGCGCCCTCCGCCACCGTTGCCGCCGCCCTCGCCGCCGGCACTCCCGGCTCCGGAAGGTCCGCCCGCCGCCTCGTCTCCCCGGCCCTGCCAGTCGGGATGGGTGCGGTCGAGCCACGCCTCCAGCACGGTGGCCGATTGCGGATCGTCGCGCCGGCACTCCTCCAGCAGCGACATGAGCTGGCTGAAGGTCAGCGAATCCAGCGTCCGCCCGCGCCAGGGGCCGTGCAGCACCTCGCCCGCCATGGCGCCGCTGTCGTGGAAAAGGGTCATGCGCAGGTAGAGCGTCTCCACCTTCGATGTCTGCCCGCCGGACGGCCCATGCGCGGAACGCCAGGAATCGCGCAGCACCCTCCAGCGGGTGAACAGCGGAAAGGCGACCGCCCCCAGCATCAGCGCGGTGCCGAGCCGGCCGGTCAGCGTCAGGAAGACGACGACGACAACCCCCAGCGCGATGCCGCCGTACCGCACCGTGTTGGCCAGGGTGCGCGGGTCGGCCGACATGAAGACGCGGGCCAGAATATAGAATCCGACCACCAGCGCGATGCCCAGGAGGAAGTACCCAAACATCCCGCCCTGCCCTATCGTTTCAATGCACGAGGTCGTTATGCATGCGGCTGCCCGCTCTGTCCAACCTGGTTGGAGAGAAGCCGCACCGCGTCGCCCCGGCCACGGCTGTAATGCTCCAGAGCCGCCCGGCCGCCGGCCGCGTAGACCGCGACCGCGCTCAAGAGATCCTTCAATTGTTGCGCCGAGGAGCCGTCGAACGGGCAGTATGCCCCGCCGGACAACCGCGCGATCGTCTGGAAGGCGCGCTTCGCGATCAGGTCGCCGCGTTCGTGGATGATGAAGACCGGCACGCCCAGGAGCCCCAGTTCTCCCGCCTGATGGGCAAGCTGGTCGATGTCCTCCTCCATGCAGTCGCCGACGAAGACCAGCGCGTTGACCTTCTTCGCCCTGGTCTGCTTGATGCAATGGGAGAGCACACGGCCGATCTGCGTCTGCCCGGCCATGCAGGACACGGCGGTCATGCGGCGCAGCAGATCCTGCGAATTGCCGACCCACGGGCTCGCCTGGCATTCGCGGAAGCCGCGGTAGTAGACGAGCTGGATGTCGAGCCCCCCGAGCGTCGAGGTCGCCTGGAACATCTCGCCCTGGATCTGGCAGGCGCGGTCCCAGGTCGGTTCGCGGCTGGCGGTCGCGTCCATGGCGAACATCAGCCGCCCGCGGGTGCCTGTCGCCGACCGTGGGATTGCGGCAACCTGCCGCAGGAAATCATCGACGTCCGCCTGCGTGGACCGCTGATGCGCCGGCAGGTGATCGCGTTCCCCCATGCCCGTACTCCCCATGCGAAACGTCTGCGAAACGTCATTGAAGCGCCTTCCATTCGAGAAGATGCGCTTCTCCGCCCAGCCGGTCGAGTCTGCCCATGGGTCACGTCCGATTCGGGAACAGGGCTGGAGCGGAGGTGGTTCCGCCATGGTCCTTGCCGCATCCCCCTTCCGCGTGCTTGGCTGCGGCGCATGAGTTCGACCTTCACACCCGAAACGCTGCGCACCCGCATCCTGCACGAGGACGGGGACGTCTTCGTGATCGACAAGCCGGCCGGGCTGGCCGTGCACAAGGCCGGGCGGATCACCGACCATCTCGACCTCTACCTGCCCTTCCTCGCGGGGGAGGACGGCGTGCCGCCGCGGCTGGCCCACCGGCTGGACCGCGACACGGCGGGCTGCCTGGTGCTCGGCCGTTCCCCCTGGGCGCTGAAGCGGCTGGGCGACATGTTCGCGGCCGGCCATGTGGAGAAGACCTATTGGGCGGTCAGCGACGGCATCCCGGAGGACCCCGCGGGCACCATCGACTACCCGCTGCTGAAGCTGGTCATCCCCGGCGCCTGGAACATCGTGACGCACCCCGACGGGCAGCCGGCGGTGACCGATTACCGCGTGCTGGGCACCGGCAACAGGCGGGCGTGGCTGGAGCTGAAGCCGCGCACCGGGCGCACGCACCAGATCCGCGTGCATTGCGCCGCCATCGATTGCCCGCTGGTGGGGGAGCCCTATTACGGCCCGGAGCGCCGGCCGCCCGGCAACCTGCACCTTCTGGCGCGCTCGATCGGCTTCACCCTGGCCTTCGACCGCGCGCCGATCACCGCCGTCGCCCCGCCCCCTCCGCACATGCGGGACGCGCTGGCCGCTTGCGGGTGGAACGGGGACTGATCACCAGGGAGTGATCGACCGGGAACCGATCAGCGCCCAACCTCGCTGACGCCTTCGGCCAGCCAGATCATGCGGTCCAGCGCCGGGTCGGCGCCGCGCAGGGTCTTGCCCTTGGGCACCACGGTGCGGCCGGTGTTGTCGAGGATCGGGCCGCGGAACACCGCCGAATTCCCGTTGGCAAGCTGCATGCGCGCGGCATCGGCGTGCGCCCGCGCCTCCACCCCCACCGCGGGGCCATAGGCGGTGTTGCGGACGAATCCGGCGTCAAAGCCCCCCTGGCGCTGGTGCCGCCAGGGCTTGTCCGCGGCGATCAGGGCCACCGTGTCCGCGTAGGCGCGGCCCCAGGACCATTCGGCCCCGGTCAGGAAGCCCTGGGGCGCGATGGCCGACAGGTCGGTGTGCACGCCGCAGCACAGAATGCCCGACGCCTCCGCCACCTCGCAGACCGGGCGGGGCTCGTCCAGTTGGG
>JAEZPL010000812.1 GCA_023413605.1 Pseudomonadota bacterium | reverse complement strand
GCGATGCAGTCGCCGGCCTTCACGAGACCGGGGAAGTGGCGGGCGGCCAGGATGCCGTCCAACCCCGCCCGGTACTCGGCGGGCGCTTGGCCGGTGCGCCCGATGGGGTGAATGCGGGCCAGCACGTCGCCCTTGCGCACCGGCTGCCCCAAATCCACGCAAGGCTCGATCAGCCCGGCGTCCTCGGCGAAGCGGAAGCAGTCGGACGAGGGCATGTCGAGCCAGCGGGTCGGCGCGGTCTCCACCGCACCCGCCAGGATTCCGGCGTGGCGCAGCACGTTGGCCACACCCCGCTTGGCGATGGCGATGGTGGAAGCACGCCCGGTGCCGCCGCCGCCCAGTTCCGTGGTGACGAACAGCTTGCCCTGCTCCTCCGCCGCGGTGTCGTACATGCCGACCGCGTCGATCTCCAGCATACGCATGGAGTAGGGGGCGGAGAAGGCGGCCACCGCCGCGAAGCAGCGTGCCTCCTGCTCCTTGTCGGGCAGGATGTGGGCGGCGGCGAAGGGCACGAAGTCCAGCGTCTTACCGCCCGAATGCAGATCCATCACCACATCCGCCATGGGCAGCAGGGTGCGGTTGAAATAGTCCGCGATCTTCTGCGTCACCGTCCCGTCCGGCCGTCCGGGGAAGCTGCGGTTCAGGTTCCCCTTGTCGATGGGCGAGGTGCGCGTGCCCGCCTGGAAGGCCGGGTAGTTCATCGCCGGAACGATGATGACCCGGCCCGTGACCTGCTCCACCTTTATCGTGCGGGCGAGGTCGAACAGGGCCACGGCCCCTTCATACTCGTCGCCGTGGTTGGCACCGGTCAGCAGCGCGGTCGGCCCCGGCCCGTTGCGCACCACGGTCACGGGGATCATCACGGACCCCCAGGCGGAATCGTCGCGGCTGTAGGGCAGGCGCAGGAAGCCGTGCTGCACCCCGTCACGGTCGAAATCGACCGTGGGCGATATCGGGGAAGGCGGCAGCGTGTCGAGCGGCATCACGGCCTCCGTCACGGCTTCACGAACAGCTTGCGCGGCACGTTGGCGAGGCATTCCACGCCGCCTTCGGTGATGGCGATGCTCTCCGTGATCTCCAGCCCCATGTCCTCCAGCCACAGGCCGGTCATGAAGTGGAAGGTCATGCCGGGTTCCAGCACCGTGCGGTCGCCGGGGCGCAGGCTCATGGTGCGCTCGCCCCAATCCGGCGGATAGCTGAGGCCGATCGGGTAGCCGGTGCGGTTGTCCTTGGTGATGCCGTACTTCTTCAGCACGCCGAAGAAGGCGTTGGCGATGTCCTCGCAGGTGTTGCCGGGACGCGCGGCGGCAAGGCCGGCCTCCATCCCCTCCAGCGTCGCCTTCTCGGCATCGAGGAAGGCCTGCGTCGGCGTGCCGAGAAACACGGTGCGCGACAGAGGGCAGTGGTAGCGCTTGTAGCAGCCGGCGATCTCGAAAAAGGTGCCCTCGCCCGTGCGCATCGGGCGGTCGTCCCAGGTCAGGTGCGGGGCGGAGGCGTCGGCGCCCGAGGGCAGCAGCGGCACGATGGCCGGATAGTCGCCGCCGAAGCCGTCCACGCCGCGCGTGCCGGCGTCGTAGATCTCGGCCACCAGATCGCACTTGCGCATGCCCGGCTCGACCTTGTCGACGATGCGCTGGTGCATGGCCTCCACGATGCGCGCAGCCTTGCGCATGTAGTCCAGTTCCTGCGCGCTTTTCACCGCGCGCTGCCAGTTCACCAGAGCCGTGGCGTCGCTGAAGCGCGCGTTCGGCAGGTGGGTGGTCAGGGAGCAGAAGGCGGCGGCGGTGAACCAGTAATTGTCCATTTCCACGCCGATGGAGGCCTTGCCCCAGCCGCGATCCTCCAGGATGCGCGACAGCAGGTCCATGGGGTGGCGTTCGGTGGACTGAACGTAGTGGTCCGGATAGCCGATGATGTTGTCGTGGGCGAGGTAGGCGGTGCGCTTGGCCCCGTTCGCGTCCTGGCCGCGCCCGTACCAGATCGGCTCCCCGTCCGGCGGAACGACCACGCACTGGTGGACGTAGAAGGACCAGCCGTCATAGCCGGTCAGCCAGGCCATGTTCGACGGGTCTGTGACGATCAGCACCTCCACCCCGGCCTTTTCCATGGCCTTGCGGGTCTTGGCAAGCCGGGCGGCGTATTCGGCCCGGCTGAAATTCAGGGTCGGTTCCGGCATGATGCTCCCTTCGGCAAAGGCTGCACCCGTCCCGCGTGGAGGGGATCAGGCGTCGAAGACGGTTCCGGCGTCGGCCGCGGCGGCCCGGCCGCGCGCCAGCATCGCGATGGCGGTGTCCTGGACCCCGGTTCCAGTGAGGTCGCAGACGGTGATCTGGTCGGGCGACGCACGTCCGGGCGCCAGCCCGGCGATCACGGCGCCCAGTTCGGGGAATGAATCGTCGGCGGCGAACAGGCCGGCCGACAGCGCATGGTGAAGCTCGCCCAGACGCCGCACCTGCTTCAGGCTGTCGGCGACGTAGAGGTCGGCGCGGGCGAGGACGGCGGGCTCCAGCTCGTTCTTGTGCTCGGCGTCGGAACCCATGGCGGTGACGTGTTGGCCAGGCGACAGCCAGTCGGCGAACAGGATGGGCGAGGCGGCCGGCGTGGTGGTGACGACGATGTCCGCGCCATCCACCGCCGCGCGTCCTTCGGCCACCGCGCGCACGGGAATGCCCAGCCGGTCGGTGAGGCGGGCGGCGGTCGCCGCGGCGCGGGCCGGGTCGCGCGCCCACAGCCGCGCCTCCCGGATCGGGCGGACGAGCGTCAGCGCCTCCAGTTGCAAGGCGGCCTGCACGCCGGCCCCGAAGACGGCGGCGACCGACGCGTCGGGCCGGGACAGGTGTTTGGCGGCGACGGCCCCGGCGGCGGCGGTGCGCACGTCG
>JAEZPL010000051.1 GCA_023413605.1 Pseudomonadota bacterium | reverse complement strand
GGCATCGCGAGCGCCGTGCTTACGGTGGAGCGCTCGCGTGCACCGGATCGCGTGCACCCGATATGGAGGAAGCCATGAAGCTGACCCGCCTGTGCGCCATCGCCGCCCTTGGCGCCATGATCGCCGTTCCGGCGCTGGCGCAATCGACGACGACCAGCCCCTCCACGACCACCAAGACGACTCCGCCACCCGCCAATGCGCCCGTGCCGCAGACGAAGCCCGTTCCGCCGGGCACCAGCGGCTCGACCGCCCCGTCGTCCACGACGGGAACCGGCGCCTCGACCTCCAAATCCTCGAAGGTCGTCGACATCAACACCGCCAGCAAGGACGAGCTGATGACCCTGCCGGGCGTCGGTGAGGCCCGGTCCGACGCCATCATCAAGAATCGCCCCTACCGCTCCAAGGACGAGCTGGTGAGCAAGAAGATCGTGCCGCAAAACGTCTATGGCGAGATCAAGAACCAGATCGCCGCAGTCGGCGGCTCGAAGAACACCGCTGCGGCGGGCCAGACGAAAAAGCAGTGAGGTTTTTCACCACCAAGGCACCAAGACACCAAGCGCGAAACGCCGGCTGGAACCCGGACCGGAGCGGATGCGACAGCGGAATGAAGACTCTTGGTGCCTTGGTGTCTTGGTGGTGAATGTCTTCGAAGCCGACGCGGTTCCCGCCCGCCCGTCTATAAGCTGAAGCTCCGGTAGGTGAGCGGCACTTCCGCGGTGCCGCCGTCGATGGCGGTGATGCCGGCGAGCAGGCTGTGCCGGTCGGACCGGTCGCAGACCGGGTCCACATTGTCGGCGTTGCCGGTCAGCGCCAGCGCCTGGCAGCGGCAGCCGCCCCAGTCGATTTCATTTTGGTCGCAGGTCCGGCAGGGCTTCGGCATCCAGTCGGTGCCGCGGTAGCGCTGAAAGGCGGCGGAGTTGGTCCAGATGTCGGCGAGCGGCCTTTCCGTCACGCTGTCGAAGGCCATGCCCGGAATCGTTTCCGCCGCGTGGCAGGGCAGGACCTTGCCGCTGGGGGTGACGTTCAGGAACTTGCGGCCCCAGCCGCCCATGCAGGCCTTCGGCCGCTTGGCGTAATAGTCCGGCACCACGTAATCGACGACGAGGCTGCCCTTCAGCTCCGGCAGGCGGGCGTGCACGCGCCCGTCCATGCGGATCAGCTGCTCGCGGGTGGGCATCAGCGCACCGCGGTTCTTCAGCGCCCAGCCGTAATACTGGACGTTGGCGATCTCGATGCGGCCGGCCCTCAGGTCCAGCGCCATGTCGATGAAGTCGTCCACGCGGTCGATGTTGTGCCGCTGGACGATGGCGTTCACCGTCAGCGCCATGCCGAGGTCGGTGACGTGCCGCGCCACCTCCAGCTTCTTCGGGTGTCCGCCGGGGAAGCCGCTGATCAGTTCCGCCTTGTCGGGCACCGTGTCCTGGAAGCCGATCTGCACATGCTGGAGCCCCGCATCCCGCAGCCGCTCCAGCCGCGCGCGGTCGAGCAGAACGGCCGAGGTGATCAGGTTGACGTAAAGCCCGGCCTGCGTGGTGGCGTGGGCGACGAGCTGTTCCAGGTCCTTGCGCGCGGTCGGCTCGCCGCCGGAGAAATGCACCTGGATGACGCCGAGGTCCGCCGCCTCGTCCAGCACGCGGCACCATGTGGCCGTGTCGAGTTCCCGGCTGGCCGGGTCGAGCGCCAGGGGGTTGGAGCAGTAGGCGCAGCGCAGCGGGCAGCGGTGGGTCAGTTCCGCCAGCACGGCCAACGGCGGTTCGACCTGGGGCGGTTCGACCTGGGGCGGTTCGACCTGGGAACGCGTGCCGCAGCCGGTCATCGGATCAGGAATCCCTTGGTGATCATGTCGGTCAGCACGTCCAGCACGTCCGCCGCGATCTCCTCACGCGGCGCGTCGAACTGCGCGGCGAGGGCGTCGATCGCCTCGCGCACCGTGACCGGCGGGGCGCCGGTGGAGGCCCGCACCACCTCCAGCGCCACGTCGTCCAGGATCAGGACCCGTTCCGGCCCCAGAAGCTGCCAGTGGTTCCGCACACGATCCCGGCGGAGCATGACGCCGGGCGCGAGCCGCACCCGGTCGTCCTCGGTCACGCGCCCGGCCGCATCTCCGGCCGTGTTTCCGGTCTGGGGGGCCGTCATCGCGTGTAGACCGTCGGCTCCATATCGTCCGGCACGAAGGCGCCGGGCGGGATGAAGCCGGGCGAGACATAGGCGTGGTGCAGGGCGTCGAGTTGCGCCCACAACAGTTCCGCCTTGTGGCGCAGGGCGGCGATCACCTGCTGCTGCTGTTCGGGCGTGCGGGCGTTGTTCAGCACATAGTCCAGCCCGAACTCCACGTCGCGCGGCGCTTCGTCCAGCCGCTTGCGGAAGTAGGAGAGGGTGGCGTCGTTGGCGAAGGCGTAATAGGCCTCGAACCCCGCGATGCGCTCCCGGTGGATGGCCGGGGCGAACAGTTCGGTCAGGGAGGAGGCGATGCCCTCCAGCGTCGACTTGGTCGAGACGAAGTTGACGTAGCTGTCCACGGCGTAGCGGGTCGCCGGCAGGATGCCCTTCAGCGACATCACATAGTCGCGGTCCAGCCCCAGCCCGTCGGTCAGGCGCAGCCAGCGCTCGATGCCGCCGACCTTGCCCTCTTCGCGCTGCCGCTCCTCGCCGAAGCCGTCGTGGTCCAGCACGCGGCGGATCCAGGCGCGGCGCAGCGCCGGGTCGTCCATGCGCGCCATCAGCGACAGATCCTTCTTCGGGATGGAGATCTGATAGTAGAAGCGGATCAGCGCCCAGGCCTGGACCTGCCCGCGCTGCAGCTTGCCGCCGTGCAGGAGTTTGTGGAACGGGTGCAGGTCGTGGTACTGGCGCTCGCCGATCGCGCGCAGTTCGCGTTCCAACTCCTCGCGTGTCAGCAGCTTGGTCATAGGGTGAACTCCATCCCGTCGTAGGCGATCTCCCAGCCGGCACCTTCGGCCGCGGCCCGTTCGTTCGAGTCGTCAAGCAGTGCCGGGTTGGTGTTGTTGATGTGAATGAAGATCTTGCGGCGCACGTCCAGGCCCGCGAAGGCGGCGATGGAGCCATCCGGCCCGGACATCGCCATATGGCCCATGCGCTGGCCGGTCTTGGTGCCGGTGCCGGCGCGGACCATCTCGTCGTCGGTCCAGGTCGTGCCGTCGAACAGCACCAGCGGCGCGCCCCGCAGCCGGTCCGCCAGCCAGCCGGGCATGGCGGAACAGCCGGGAATGTAGAAGAACTCCGCCTCGCTGTTCAGGTCGCGGATGCGCAGCGCCACCGTGTCCTCGGCGACCGAGCCGAAACCGGCGGCGGTCGGGTCCTCCAGGTACAGCGCCACCTTGCCGGGAACGGCGAAGGCCTCGATCTCGAAGGGCAGGGGATCGCCCTTGGCGTCGGCCGGGACGTAGGGATGGTCCAGCGCCACCGTGCGGCGCGGCGCCAGATCCGGGTTCACCACGCGGAACACCGAATTCGCGCCCAGCACGGCGTGCACCCGCTCCGTCGCGTAGATGGCGAAGGGCTGCGATTCGCGCAGCGTCAGCAAGCCCGCGACATGGTCGATGTCGGCGTTGGTCAGGACGGCGGCGGCGATGGGGC
>JAEZPL010000050.1 GCA_023413605.1 Pseudomonadota bacterium | reverse complement strand
TCGCCCCACAAATTCTTCAGCGTAACGGTGCCGAACGACGATCCGATGGCAACGGTGCCGCCCCCGCCGATCGCAATCGCACTGGCCTGATCAGTTCCGGCGATGGACCGGCGGTCGGCAAGTTCGCCGGCGACGGCCACGGCCCAGGCCGAACCATTGATGTCCAGCACGACGGCCATATCCTGCTCCGCGTACCACGCAACATCCCACGCTGCCGCTTCAAGCGTGAAGGAGTCGTCCGGCTGAGAAGCGCTTTTCAAAATCCTGCGGGATTGCCCGTCCGTCAGTTTCCCGTTCCTCCCCAGGATGAGGGGACGTTTGTCGGCCATCATGAAAAGGCTGGAGCCGGGACCGAAACTGACGCCCTCAAGCGGAACGGAGCGGCCCGCGTTCAGGTCGAAGAGGCGCGGCGCCGCCCCCGGCAGCAGGGCATAATTTCCCTTGGACTCCACCGATATCGCCAATGGATCGGGCATGTTCGACTGGGACTCGGCGTCGATGCCCATTTCGGCAAGTTCGTCCTCATCCGACGGGGCGGAGAGGCTTCCCTCCGCAACGCCGCTCACGACCTTGGCGTCCAGATCGAAGATCGTCAGAACGGCATCGTCCGCCGCCGATGCCAAGCGCCTGTCGTCGATGAAGCGGACCGTTCGGATCCACGCCCGGCGCCGGTCCAGGGAGGCCACCCTGGTTCCTGCGTCGACGTTCCAGACGGTGGCAACGCCGTCGATGCCGCCGGACGCCAGATGATGGCCGTCCGGGGAAAAAGCCAGCGTCGTCACCATGCCCTCGTGCCCGGGAAGTGCCCGCAGCAGCCGATCCTCAAGCCGCGCCATCCGCAAGGCGTCGAGCGCTTCCGGTGTCCATTGCCGGTCCGGCGAGGCCAGATCCTCCGGCAGCCCGCGAAGCGCCGCCTCGGTGGCGGCGACCGGATTGCCGTCGCGCAGCAAGGTTTCGGCCCGCAACGCGTTGGCCCGCGATTCATTCCTTTGGGATTCGGCCAGCGCCTCGACCGCGCGTTTCGCCGCAAGCGCTTCTTCCCCGCTCTTTTCGAACCCCCAGAGGGCAAATCCCGCGGCGACCAGGGCCAGAATTCCCATGGCGGCGGCAAAGACGCTTATGCGCCGGACCGTCGCCTCGCGTCTTCGCCGGAGGTGGTTCAGCGAGCGTTCGACGAATTCGATGGTCGCCGGATCGATCTCGTCACGGCGTTTGAACAGAATGTCCTCGGCCTCGCGGGCGCGCTGGCCCTCGGGAACCAGCAGACCGTCCGGTTTGCCGCTGTCCTCCCACTGCGTCCGTTCCGAGATCAGGCGGGTCCGGATGCGCAGGAAGTCGAAGTCGGCCTGGATCAGCCGGTCCAAACGCGGCCAGTGGACGATCAGCGCCTCGTGCGCAAGCCGGACCTTGGCGTGGAGCCGGTCACCCGACGCGACGATGAGCCGGGCGGCGACGAAGCGGTCGAGAATGGTTGCCCGATCCGCGCTTTCCGCGACCTCCGCGCGCGGCACGGTCCGGGCCGTCGCCGTACCGTCGCCCCCCACGGTTACGAGAGCGCGCAGGATCGCCGCCAGATCCGCCTCCGCGGACTGGCCTTGCGCCTGGAACACCTCAAGGGTGATCTCCTCGGCCCGTTTGCCGATCGCGCCTTCAAGGCCGTTCATCCGTTCGTAGCTGTCGTAGGTCAACAGGTCGAGGCCGGCCTCATCGACGTCGCAGCGGTAGATTTCGTCGAGCGCGAAGGAAAGCAGGGGAAGGGTCCCCGGATCGCGGCCCGCCGCTTCGGCGATCACGGCATCCAGGCCAATCCCGGTCTTCTGGCTGATTTCAAAGCGCAGCCCCGCCGCCTCGGCCGGCAGGCGGATCATCTGCTCCAGCTCCGCCGGCCGGGGCGCCGCCAGAAGATAGTGCGACTCACCCCGCACCAGACGGTGCAGGGCCGGCAACTCCGCCAGCCGGTGGAAGAAATCACTGCGCAACGTCGACACGACGACGACGCAGCCCGATCCGGCCAGGGCGTCAAGCAGGATGGTAAAGGCGTGCCGGTCGTCCGCCGATATCTCCGGAAGCGTGAAGAGTTCCTCCATCTGGTCGACCAGCAGCACCAGCCATGCCGAGCGTCCAGGCGCAACGAGCGTCTTCAAAGCCGCCCGCACCAGGCCGACCGCGGCGCCCGGACCGTCGCGCAGGATCTTCGCCAGATCGGCCTCGCCGGCGTCCGCCAGTTCCGGCAACGCGCTCTCCTGGCCGCAAAGGGCCTGCGCCAGACCATGGAACAGGCCCTGCGAGGAATAGCCGGGGCGGAACGAACAGACGCGCCACACATCCACGCCGACGATAACGCCCTGCATTGTGAGGGCGGGAATCACGCCGGCGCGCACGAGCGACGACTTGCCCGAACCGCTGGCCCCGACGACCGCGATGAACGCACGTCCGGTCTCGGTGGCCCGGGCAAGGGATTCGGTGATGTCCCGTTCCGCCTGGTCGCGCCCAAAGAAAATGGCGGCGTGTTCGGCCTTGAACGCCTCCAATCCCCGGTATGGGGAGCGGTTCGGCCATATCACCGATCGGGCATTGCCGTGCTCGCCCGACGGCTGGTTGATCCGGCCGAGCAGAAGAGCGTTCAAATGCTGATGCAGTTTGTCTTCGAACTGCCCGATCGTGTCGAACGTGACGTAAGCGCGCTTGGCGGTGCCGTCGTCGTTGACGAAATGACGCTTCATAAAAGCTGTCAAGTCGTTTAATTGTCCGATCAACGACTCGAGTTGGTCCGTATTCGAATAGCGCGCTTCGCCGTCCGATGTTTTCCGGTAGGCCAGAAGCGATGGTCGTCCACGGTCGTTGAAAGCGGCCAGGGCGTTCTCGAATTCCCATTCGGTTCCGGTCACCGGCTTGCGGCCGTCGATGCCGACATAGCGGTCCGCGGGCAGCGGTGACCCGAGACGGGACCACAGGATGAAGACCGCGATGTCCGTGTCGGCGGGCTTGATGATGGCGTCCTGGAAATGCCCCGACGCCAGCATCGGTTCATATTCCCAGAAGACGGCCGAAATGTTGAAGAATCTCGCAAAGCTTTTCTTCAACCGCCCGATGACGATCGCGGCGCGCCGCCGCTCCTCGGCAACATCGCCGGGAGAGGACACAAAGATTTTCAACTCCTGAACCATGGACGATCCCCGACGGGCCACGGCGCCTCTTTCCAGCATCACCCGCGACCGGCTTCCCGGATGGCCGCGGCGATGGACTGCACGCAAACGGCCTCGTTGGCCGCGTAGGTGCTGGCGGAGTCGCGCAGCCGGCGCATGGTGTCGGATCCGCGCCGGTGCAGCCCGATCACTTCCCAGTTCGCCTCGTCGAACACCGGGCTGCCGGAATTGCCCTTCTCGGTCGGCGTCGTGTAGTGCAGCCTGCGCAGGCTGGAATCGAACATTTGGCCCCGCGCAGGGCCATCGTGGTCGAGCAGGGTGTTGTCCTGCAAAGAGAAGGAAAGCTCGGCCCCGCGCGGGTGCCCGATGACGTAGACCCGCGCACCGTTGCCGGGTGTCGGCAGTCCCGGCGCCAGAGGGCAGGGAACAATGCCCGTCACCGGCGGGTCGAGCCGCAGAAGGCTCGCGTCGAGGTTTTCGCGGGGGGAGGACCACAGAAGCTCGACGCGATGCGCCTGCTGACGCCCGGTCTCCTCCTCGCGGACGGTGAAGTGGACGCGGGCCTCAAGCGGAGGCAGGCTGCAGTCCAGCTCCCGGTTGCTGACGACGTGAGCGTTGGTCAGGAACAGCAACTCGTCGCTGTCCGAATAGCCGATATCCCGCGCACGCACCAGAAACCCCGTGCCTACGGCATGACCGACGCCACGCCGCACCATTCCCACCGCACGGGCCCGCGCCATGCCGTGCAGCATCCAATTGTAGGTCTGTGTACCGGCGCTCCCGAACACCCGCTGGAAATCCTGAAGGCCGGCCGTGTTGCCTTGAAGGACCTGCGACGGCGACAAGGTCAACGGGTTGCCGCCCGGTGCCCGCAGGAGCGCAGCCCGCAGCGTCACCAGCAGGGATTCGGCACCGATGTCCGCCAACCTCCAAATCTCTTCGAATTGGCGCAAGGTTCCGGCGATGGCAAAGGGGGTGGTCGTCGAATCCCCGATGTAGCGGCCGATCCACTCCTCGGCATCCGTCAATCGGTCCAGCGCCAGGCATGCCTCGGCCGCGGTGGCGAATTCCCACGGCGCGGCGCCTCCGGACTCCGCGCTCTCTCCGACCTGCGCGAGGATATCGGCCGCGATGGCCCCGGCATCCACCGCGGGCCGCGGGGTGATGCCGTCGCGCTCGGCACGCTTCAGGAGGGCCACGGCGTTGATGCCGTGCCAAAAATGGTCGCGCCGGTTGTCATTGTAGATGCCCCAATAGGCGGCGAACGCCTGTTTGAGGGCCACGGCCGCGGCTTCCGACTGGCGTCCGCAGGCATCGACGAACTTCTGCTTGTGAAGGCGGCCGATCAGGCCATGAATCTCCGCACTTTCCGGCGTTCCGTAGTCGACGCGCGTCAAGGCGGCCCGCAGCACCTCCTCGGCGGCAACCAGCAGGCCACCGTCGATGAGCGCTTGCGCATATTGTCGGTACACGACGGGCGTGTCGTAGTCGCAGCGGATCAATCCGTCGGCAAGCCTCTGCATCTCATCAAACCGGCGATGCCGACGCAGGAATTCGAGCATGCCGGCGATGCGGGCGGGATCAAGTCGCGATCCGGCGGCGCGCAGTTGATCCAGCAACACACCGATTACGTGCCGCATCCGCTCGGCATCGCCGCTCTCGGCGGCATCTACGATGGCAGCAACTTGTCCTTCGGTCATTCTTGCACCACGAATTCCGTTTCGACGGCACGCCGAGCCCAGCGGCCTATCAGAGTTTTCCGAAATCGAAGCACATCAACTTGCAACAACACCGTTAAAATATTCTTCTCGCATTCGCACATGAACCAGAATGGAATCGCAACGCAAAATCGGCCGTGCCGCGGCCTTGCCCTGGGGCGGCGGAGGCCATACGCTTTAGCCCCTGTCGAGCAGGGAGCGTCGAGCAGGGAGCCCGCCATGCGGCCGATGTGCGTCGTACTCATGCCCCGTGGGTTCAAGGTGACCGGGGATGGTGTGGTTATCGACTTTGACGCCGTCTTCGCGGACATTGTCGGGCCCGCCATCGATGAGGCCGGCCTGGATGCGGTGGTCGCCCCCGAGGAGATGGCCGGCGGCATCGTCCACGGCGCGATGGTCGAACGCCTGTTGTTGTGCGAATACGCCGTCGGCGACCTGACGGTCCCGGATGTCGGCGTCTTCTACGGGCTGGGCGTGCGGCACGCGCTGCGTCCCCATGGCACCGTTCCGATCCATGCCGACGGCCACCGCCCCGCGGTCGAGGCGACCATGCTGCGCTCGTATCCCTACCGCCTGGGGCCGAACGGAAGGCCGGCGAATGCGGCGGCCGACCGCAGGGGCTTGGCAGCGCGACTCGCCGCCGGGAAACGGGAAGACATGGACAATCCGGCCTTTCGGCTGGCCCGCGACGTGCCGGTGCCGGACATCAAGAGGTTGAAGACCGACCTGTTCCGCGAACGCGTCGTCGCCTCCGCCCGGCTGAGGAGTGAACTGGCCGCGGCCCGGCGGCAGGGCGCGGAAGCGGTGCGTGCCGTCGAACCGCAGCTCGGCCCCATCGCCGACGCGGACATCGGAAGCGTCGTGGACCTTTTGCTCTCCTACCGGGCCGTCAGGGCTTGGGACGACATGATCCGCCTGCGTGGGCTCATGGCCGCCCCACTGGCCGGCACGCTGCTGGTGCGGGAGCAGTATGCCTTCGCGCTGAACCGGGCCGGCCGCAGCGGGGAAGCGGAACGGGAATTGCTGGACATCATCCGGGTCAACGGCCCGAGCAGCGAAAGCTGGGGACTTCTCGGGCGTGTCTACAAGGACCGCTGGGACGCGGCGCGCCGGGCCGGCGACGCGGACAGGGCCGGGCCTCTGCTCGATCAGGCCATTGAAGCCTACCGGCAGGGCTTCGAGGCGGATTGGCGCGATGCCTACCCCGGCGTCAACGTCGTGACGCTGATGGAACTGCGGACGCCGCCCGACCCGCGTCGGATCAGGCTGCTGCCCGTCGTCCGCTACGCCGTGGAACGGCGCATCGCGGGCGGCACGCCCGATTATTGGGATTACGCCACGCTCCTCGAATTGGAAGCGCTGGCCGGAGACGAGCCGGCCGCCCGCGTCGCCCTGGCCGATGCCTTGGCCCACATCCGCGAACCCTGGGAACCGGAAAGCACGGCCAACAACCTTCGTCTGATCCGCGAGGCGCGGGCGGCTCGCGGTGATGTCTGCTCCTGGCTCAACGAGATCGAAAATCTCCTGGCAGGCCGCTGAAAAGAACCTCCCGATCCTGACCGGCGCACACCCGGTTCGCCGCCAGCCGGACGCGCCGTGCCATCCTTCTCCAGGTTTGCGTCGCTCTCAATATCCCTTGTCGAACGGAACAAGAACGAATAGCATCCTCGGATCGTTCATGAATTGTCGTTGAGGCCCCGCCGTGCTGGGACATGCCAGGCCTGTGATCCTGACGAATTGGGTGTGGCTGCACACCGGGATTGACCGACGCGTGCTCGGCTGGAACGCCGAGCGCGCGTCCTGGGAGGTTTCCGGGCCACTCGCCGCGGTTGCGTCGAGCCGGCCGGGAATGCCGCCGCTCTGGGCGACCACAGCCGGCCATCAGGCGCTGCAATTGTCGGAGCCCGCCGCCGCGCTCACGGACGACATGCTGGATGCCATCGATCGCCTCCGCGACGGACACCCGTTCTTCACGGCACAGGCATCGGCCGTGGTTTCCGTACGGCTTTGGCAGCCGCAGCCGCAAAGCCCGCAGGCCATCCACCGGCGTTCGGCGTAACCGGCGCCAGGACCGCCACCGCCCAGGACCACCACCGCCATGGCGGCCTGACTCAAAAGCCGTTCAGAATCCGTGGCTTCCGCTGTAGCCGTTGCGCGCGGCGGGAGTCCAGCCCTGGGGCGGCGCCTTGGGCCGGTAGACCTCGACGAGGAGCGGATGGCAGGCCGCCGTGTCGCTGGAATGCTCGGTGCTGCAATCCCCGCCGGGACAGGCGGACAGGGCGCCAAGCAGGTCGATCTCGGCGAAGAACTCCAGGAAGTCGCCGGGCCGCACCGGGCTGGCCTTCATGAAATACTGGCCGGTGTCGCGGGTGAAGCCCGTGCACATGAAGACGTTCAGCACGTCATGCACCGCCGGTTCCACGTCGCCGCGCGGGCGGCCGGTCTGGTCGGCGAGCGCCCGCGTCAGGTTGGAATGGCAGCAGTGATGATAATCCCCACCGCTGAGAAGCCGGTGGGTGTAGGGGTCGCAGCGCGTCCCGATCACGTCGTGAAGCGACCCGCCCCACTCGTCGAAGCCATACCAGTCCAGCGTGTCCTCGGTGATCGTCGCCATCGGCCGCAGATAGGGCAGGCAGGACCACAGCCGGTCGCCCGTCGACAGGTGGGTGCCGTGCAGGGCGCGCGTCTTGCCGGAGAAGAACCGCTCGCCGAGATCAGCGGCCGACCAGAGGTTCAGGTCCCCGACCTGCGGCCCCTCGATGCTGACGATCCGGAAGAAGCACCCCGCGGGCACCTCGAAGCATCGGGCCTCGCGCGGCGGCACCACGACCTCGGCGACCTTCCGCCAATCCTCCCGCGCGGCGCGGTAGGACGCGAGGTCGGGCGGCGCCAGACTGTCGACGGGATAGCAGATGACGGGCCGGATGCTCCGGCGCGCGTGGGCGTCTTGCGGTTCTGGATGCTCAGGCTGGTCCGGCTTCATTGGCCTCTTTCCCCTTG
Organism: Pseudomonadota bacterium; assembly: GCA_023413605.1. Lineage (GTDB taxonomy): Bacteria > Pseudomonadota > Alphaproteobacteria > Azospirillales > Azospirillaceae > Azospirillum. The sequence continues at coordinate 9,037 of JAEZPL010000050.1, read as the reverse complement.
TGTCCCTGTCCCTCGGTCCAGCGGCCGGCATGGCCGGCGGCGGGAGGAACGGTTTAGCACGGGACGGTCCCGCGGCGCCTTCGTCCGTATGCCCGAGTCAGGGAGACCGTGGCGGTGCCGTTTTCACGGGCGCCGGCCTTGCCGGCGGCGGCGACCAGAGCGGGTACGGGGTGCGCCCCAACGGTCCGCAGAGCGCGGCGGACAGCCAGATGGATTGGGGCCTGCAGCGGCCGGATCGTAGAAAGCGAACCGGCGCCCCCGCGGCGTGCGGCGGCGCCGGTTCTGGCATGGCCATTTTCCTGGTCGTGCCGGGTCAGCTTTTGCCGCGCTCGACGATGGCCTGGTATTGCTTCCAGACCTCGGGATAGCGGCGGATATAGTCCTGGTTGACCTTCATCGCGGTCTCCCGGAACTTGGCCTGCTGCGCGCTTGGAACGGTTTCCAGGCGGCCGCCCTGCGCGATCAGGTTGTTCATCGTTTCCTTGTCGGCGGCGATGGCGCGCTTCCACTGCTGGGCGACGATCTCGTTCGTCGTCGTCTCCACGATCTCGCGCAGGTCGGGCGGCAGGCCGTTCAGCCACTTCTCGTCCACGCAGACGGAATAGGTGAGCAGGCTCATGCCCGGCACGATGGAGGCCACCTTGGCGGCGTTGGTGCCGACCATCTCCCACCCGCCGGCCGAGGTGTAGATGCCGTCGATGGCGCCCTGCATCAGCGCCGCGGCCATTTCCGACGCCGGCATGGACACGGGGCTGGCGCCGAAGTCGCGCATCAGCAGTTGCAGGATGCGCCCGCCGGTCAGGCGTATCTTCGTGCCCTTCAGCGAGGAGATGGACTCGACCGGCTTGTCCTTGAACAGGAAAATGAGGTCCGCGGTGCGCATCAGCCCCATGACGCGGATGCCCCTGTCGGCCACCAGACCGGACAGCATGGCGGCCACGTCGCGGGCCACGTCGGGCCGCTCCATCGCCTCGTCGGTGACGGCGAAGGGCAGGTTGATGACGCCGTACTGCGGCGCGATGCTTTCCAGCTGCACGCTGACCGGCCAGACCATGTGCACCGCGCCGGAGCCCAGCGCCGCCACGGCGTCCTTATCCTTGTAGAGCGTGCCGGAGTGGAAGACCTTCGGCTTGATGCGGCCCTGCGAGCGCTGCTCGATCAGCGCCGCGTATTCGTCCATCATCTTCGCGGTCCAGTGGGACGTCGCGATCTCGTCGGTCATCACCATTTCGATGGGCTGCTGCGCCCTGGCCGGCGCGCCGGCGGTCAGCGCCGTCGCGGCGGTGATCCCGACCGCCGCCCCGAACAGCGTCCTGAACAGGGCCGCCCGGACGATGAGTTGCTTGAGCATTGGCATTCCTCCCACGGATTGCATGGGCCACGGCTTGCAAGGGCTCATGGCCTGGTGCGGGGGCCGCTCCCGGGCGGCCGTTCGGACGCTTCCGATCCGTTTGTCCGAACGATCATAGGGGAAAACAATGGACCTCGCCAACAATATTGTACGGACAAGTCTAGGCGCTTTGGCGTAGCACCTCCGACTCACCCGCCCGCCGCACCCCGCGCAGCAGGGCGACGGTGCCGGCCACGGGAAAGACCGTCATCAGCGCGAAGGTCGGGCCATAGCTGCCGACGACGTTGTACAGCAGGGCGAACAGGGCCGGCCCGACCACCACGCCCGCGAAGGTCAGCATCATCGCCCCGCCGGTCGCGGCACTCGCCGCACCGGCCGGCGCGAAGCGCGCGACCTCCGCCAGGAACACGCCGTTCCAGCCGATGGCCGCCGTGCCGAACACCGCCAGCACCGCGACAACCGATCCGACCGGCCAGCCCGGCGCCAGCGCAGCGGTCGCCAGCGCGGACAGGGTGGACAGCGCGCCGATGCCCGCCAGCACCCCGATGCCGGACTTCAGCCGGTCGGCCAACAGGCCCCAGCCGATGCGCGCCGCCGCCCCCGCCGCCTGCATCACCGCCACGGTGAGCCCCGCCGAGACGATGGACCAGCCCAGGTCGTGCACCAGCATGTTCACGGTGAAGGCCATCAGCGACAGCTGGATCGCCGAAAAGCCGAAGCCCATCAGCGCAAGGCCGCGCAGCGCCGGCACGCGCCAGACCAGCCTCGGCCCCGCCGTCAACTGGCCGCGCAGGCTCAGGCCGGGCTTGCGGTCGTCGTCCCACAGCTTGCGGCCCGGCGCGAAGAGGACCAGCAGCACCGCGAACAGCAGGGCCACCACCCCCACCGCCCCGCGCCAGCCGGCGATCTGGCCGATGCCCGGCAGCAGCAGACCGGCGATCATGCCGGCCAGCGGCACCCCGGTCTGCTTCAGCGAGAAGACCAGATTGCGCCGGGCCGGCGGGGTGTAACGGTTCAGAAGGTGGGACGAGGCGGGATTGACCAGCCCATAGCCGATGCCGATCAGCACCGACGCCAGCGCCGTCACCCACAACGACCCCGTGGCGAGGCCCAGGCAGCCGAACAGGCCCAGCAGCAGGGCGACGATGCCGGCCGTCCCGGCGCCCCAGCGCTGCACCAGCAGCCCGGCGACCGCCGACATCAGGGCGCCGGCGGCGTAGATGATGCTGATCTGGTAGCCGACCAGCTCCGCCCCGATCCCCAGCGAGGCCGCGGCCAGCGGCGCCACCGTCGCCAGGGTCAGGACCGATAAGGTGGCGATCGCCTGCACGCTCGTCACCTCCGCCAGCAGCAGCGCGAAGGCGACCGGCGGTGCTTCCGGCCCGGCGCTCATGCTGAAATCTCCCTGGCCGGAGCCTCACCGGCGCGCCGGGCGAGCGCCAGCACGCGGCGGGAGCCCAGCACCAGCGGACGTTCGACCAGTTTGCCGTCCAGCGTGCAGACTCCCCCGCCCGCCGCCTCGAAGGCCGCCAGCACACGCTCCGCCTGGGCAACCGCTGCGGGCTGCGGCGTGAAGGCGGCGTGGATGGCGGCGATCTGCTTGGGATGGATGGCCGCCCGCGCGGTGAAGCCGTGCAGCACGCTCAGCGCCAGTTCCCGCGCGTGGCCGTCCTCGTCGTCAAGCGCGATCCAGGGCATGTCCAGCGCGTCCAGCCCGTGGCGCGCCGCGGCGTGCACGACACGGCTGCGGGCCTGGAGCAGCGGCTCCCAGGCGAGCGGAACGCGCAACTCCGCCGACAGATCGGCGCCGCCGAACATCAGGAAGGAAAGGCGGGGGGAGGAGGCCGCGATCTCCATCACGTTTTCCAGCCCCTCCGCGCTCTCGATCAGGGCGCCAAGCGCACCGGGCAGGTTCCGTTCGTCCAGCAGGGCGGCGGCGAGGCGCACGTCGGCCGCGCCATCCACCTTCGGCAGCAGAAGGCCGGCCCAGGGCGCCCGAGAGGGCACATTTTGTCCGGCATCCAGGTCGGTCAGGGCCAGCAGGTCGAGCAGTCCGGTGCGGCTGCGCAGCGAATTGGTCCGAATGAAAACATCGGGAGCCGAGGGATCGGTGGTGGTCCGGTCGCGCAGAAAGGCGCAGGCGGCGGCACGGGCGGCGTCCTTGCCGGCAGGCGGAACGGCGTCCTCCAGGTCGATGATCACCGCGTCGGCACCCGCCGCCAGGGCCTTGGCGAAGCGGTCCGGCCGGGCGCCGGGGACGAACAGGTAGGAGCGTCGGATGCGGTCTTCCGGCGCTATCTGCGGGACTGGCGGATTGTTCGTCATAAAAACGCTTCCCATGATTCGAGGGGCGTGATAATTGTCCGTACAACATGCTATCACACGCATGGAACATGTCACCTCGAAATCATCCGGCACACCGCCATTCCTCCGAGGGATCACCGTTCATGCCCGACATCCTGGAACCGCGGACCATCGTCGCGAACCACGGCCGTTACCTTGAGGATTTCGTCGTCGGCGACGTCTACGAGCACCGGCCCGGCCGGACGATCACGGAATCCGACAACATTCAATTCAGCCTGTTGACGATGAACCGTCACCCCATGCACTGCGACCACGCCTTCGCGGCGGGGTCGGAGTTCGGAAAGCCGCTGGTCAACAGCGGACTGACGCTGGCCATGGTGCTGGGCATGACGGTGGACGACGTCAGCGCCAAGGCCATCGCCAACCTCGGCTGGAAAGAGATCAGGCTGGTCGCCCCGGTGTTCCCCGGCGACACGATCTACGCGCGCTCGAAAGTGCTGGACGTGCGCGAATCCAAGAAACGCCCCACCCAGGGGATCGTGACCACCCACACCGAGGGCTACAAGGCCGACGGCACGGTCTTCCTGACCTTCGAACGCGCCAGCCTGATCCCCAAACGCGGCCACGGCGTGGGCGACTGATCCGGGCCTCTGAACTCAGGTAACGGCATGCCCGAAAGCGATGGTCATCCCTTCTCCCCCCTGGGGAGAAGGTTAGGATGAGGGGGTGCCGAAGGCACGCTGCCTCGGCAAAGAATCCCCTTCCCGCCCAACTGGGCGTAGCGCCCCCTCACCCAACCCTCTCCCCTGGGGGAGAGGGCCATTTTCGCCTCATCGTGGCCTGCGCGTTACCCTGAGTTCATAGCCCTGGCCACTGATCCGGACAAAAAACGCGTTCACCAAAGAATCCGTGGGAGGAAAAATGTCCAAAGCCGACACCAACGCCGGGACCATCGCCGACCGGCTGGCGGCCTTCGTCGCCGACACCCCCGACGACGCGATCCCCGAGACCGTGCGCACCCGCGCGCCGCATCACATGCTGAACGCCGTCGGCATCGCGCTCGCCTCGACCCGCTATGACTTCGCCCACAAGACGCTGACCGCGCTGCGCGGGCTGGCGGGGGAGGGGGCCGTGCCGGTGATCGGCATGCCGGCCTTGCTGCCCGCCCGCGACGCGGCGACGGTCAACGGGCTGCTCTGTCACGGGCTCGACTACGACGACACGCACATCGGCGGCGTCATCCACCCCACATCCAGCGTGCTGCCCGCCGTGATGTCGGCGGCCTCCATGACCGGTGCGGACGGCCGGGCCGTGGTCAGCGCCTATGTGCTGGGGGTGGAGGTGGCCGCGCGCCTTGGCGCCGTGGCCCGGGGCGGTTTCCATCAGGTGGGCTTCCATCCCACGGGCATGATCGGCGTGTTCGGCTGCACGCTGGCGGTCGGCCGGCTGTTCGGCCTCACCCGCAGCCAGCTTGCCAACGCGCAGGGCATCGCGCTGTCGATGGCCGGCGGCAGCCTGGAATTCCTGGAGGACGGCGCCTGGAACAAGCGCCTGCATCCGGGCTGGGCGGCGGCGTCCGGCATCACCGCGGCGGCGCTGGCCCGCGAAGGCTTCGTCGGCGCCAGCCGGCCCTACGAGGGGCGTTTCGGCCTGTTCAGCGCCTATCTGGGCAAGGAAGCCGGCCGCGCCGACCTCGGCCTCGCCACCGCCGGTCTGGGCGAGGTGTGGGAGCTGATGGCGACCGCCATCAAGCCCTTCCCCGCCTGCCACTTCACCCACGCCTGCGTCGACGCGGCCCTGGCGCTGCGCCGCGACGGGCTGGACCTCGCGCGCATCCGGCGGATCGAGGCCCTGGTTCCCGAACAGGTCGTCAAGACGGTCTGCGAGCCGGAGGCCAATAAGAAGCGCCCGTCCAACTCCTACGACGCGCAGTTCAGCGTGCCCTTCCTGGTCGCGGCGGCGCTGGTCCGCGGGCGCCTGACGCTGGCCGAGCTGGAGAACGATGCGCTGGGCGATACCGCCATCCTCGACGTCGCGTCCAAGGTGTCCTACCGCCCGGACCCGGACTCGCCTTTCCCGAAGGCCTATTCGGGTGAACTGATTATTACGCTCGACGACGGGCGGGAACTGCGCCACCGCGAGCACATCAACCGCGGCGCCGCCGACCGCCCGCTGTCCAACGCCGACATCGTCGAGAAATACCGGGCCAACGCCGCCATGGCCGTGGGCGAGACCGCGTCCGCCCGCATGGAGGCCGCCGTTCTGGGCCTCGACGGCGCCGCCCGCGCCGCGGACGCCCTGTCCGTCCTCTCCCCGGCCGCACGCTGACCCCCAACACCCGAGGAAACCGCCATGAGCGCCGCCATCGCCACAACGACTGATGCCGAACGCGACGAGCAGGAACGCCTTGTCCTCGACAGCGTGGACCGCTTCCTGGACCGCCACGTCCGCCCGCACGCGCTGAAGCTGGAACACGACGACATCTACCCCGACGAGATCGTCGAGCGGATGAAGGAACTGGGCCTGTTCGGCGCCACGATCCCGGAGGAATACGGCGGCCTGGGCCTGCGCCCCTCCACCTACGCCAAGGTGATCGAGCGCATCGCGTCGGTGTGGATGTCGCTGACCGGCATCATCAACTCGCACCTCATCATGGCCTTCATCGTCACCAAGAACGGCACGCCGGAGCAGAAGGCCGCCTTCCTGCCGCGCTTCGCCAGCGGGGAGCTGCGCGGCGGCCTCGCGCTGACGGAACCGGACTGCGGCACGGATTTGCAGGCCGTGCGCACGGTCGCCCGCCGCGATGGGGACGATTACGTCATCAACGGCACCAAGACGTGGATTTCCAACGGCATCCACGGCGGCTGCTTCGCCCTGCTGGTGAAGACCGATCCCACCGCGCAGCCCCGCCACAAGGGCATGAGCATGTTCCTGGCGGAAAAGGGGCCGGGCTTCCAGGTCAGCCGCAAGCTGGAAAAGCTGGGCTACAAGGGCATCGATTCCGCCGAGCTGATCTTCGAGGATTACCGCGTGCCGGCCGACCGCCTGATCGGCGGGGTGGAAGGGCGGGGCATGGCCTGCGCCATCTCCGGCCTGGAGCTGGGGCGCGTCAACGTCGCGGCGCGCGGCGTCGGCGTGGCGCAGGCGGCGCTCGACGAATCCGTGAAGTACAGCCAGCAGCGCAAGACCTTCGGCAAGCCGATCCACGAGCATCAGGCCGTCGCCCTGATGCTGGCCGACATGGCGACCCGCGCGTCCGCCGCGCGCCTGCTCGTCCAGCAGGCGGCCAACGCGCTCGACCGTGGCGAACGCTGCGACTTCGAGGCCGGCATGGCCAAGCTGTTCGCGTCGGAAGCGGCGGTGTCGAACGCCATGGACGCCATGCGCATCCACGGCGGCTACGGCTATTCCAAGGAGTTCGTGGTGGAGCGCCTGTACCGCGACGCCCCGCTGCTGTGCATCGGCGAAGGCACCAACGAAATCCAGCGCCTGATCATCGCCAAGCGCCTGATCGAGCAGAACCCGGCCTAAGCGCACCTCCTTCACCCTCTCCCGCCCCGGCGGGAGAGGGAGGGACCCACGCCCAAGGGCGTGGGAGGGTGAGGGCAAGGTCTTCCCGATAAACCGAACCCTCACCCTCCCGCTTCGCGGGCCCCTCCCTCTCCCAGCGGGGCTGGGAGAGGGTGACCAACACCATGATCCGCCAGGGAGACACCGCGTGCTACCCCTCGAAGGCGTCACCATCATCGCCGTCGAACAGTACGGCGCCGGCCCGTTCGGCACCATGCTGCTCGCCGACCTCGGGGCCGAGGTCATCAAGGTCGAGAATCCCGCCGAGGGCGGAGAGATCGGCCGCCATGTCGGCCCCCATTACTTCGGCCCCGGCAACAGCCACTTCTACCAGTCCTTCAACCGCAACAAGCGCAGCATCACGCTGAACCTGAAGCACCCCGAAGGCATGAAGGTGTTCCACGAGCTGGTGCGCCACGCCGACGCCGTGCTGGACAACCTGCGCGGCGACCTGCCGGACAAGCTGGGCCTGACCTACGAGCATCTGAAGGCCGTCAACCCCAAGATCGTCTGCGCCCACCTTTCCGCCTACGGGCGCGAGGGGCCGCGGCGAAGCTGGCCGGGCTACGACTACCTGATGCAGGCGGAGGCCGGCTATCTGTCCGTGACCGGGGAGCCGGACGGCCCGCCCGCGCGCTTCGGCCTGTCGGTGGTGGACATGATGACCGGGCTGATGACCGTGTTCGGCCTCGTTTCCGGTGTGGTCGGGGCGCGGGCCAGCGGCAAGGGCACGGACGTGGACGTCAGCCTGTTCGACACGGCGCTGCACAATCTGACCTACCTCGCCACCTGGTATCTGAACGGCAGCCACAACCAGGGGCGGGAGCCGCGCTCGGCCCACCCGTCGCTGACCCCGTCGCAGCTCTACCGGACGCGCGACGGCTGGCTGTTCATCATGTGCAACAAGGAGAAGTTCTGGCCGGTGCTGTGCGCGAAGCTCGGCCGTCCGGAATGGGCGGAGGATCCGCGCTTCCGCAGCTTCAAGGACCGGCTCGCCAACCGCGAGGCGCTGACCGAACTGCTGGACGACGCCTTCCAGCAGCGCGGCACGGCGGAGTGGGTGGAGATCCTGGGCGGTGCCGTTCCGGCGGCCCCGGTCTTCGACATCGCCCAGGCGCTGGAAAACCCCTTCGTGCGCGACAGCGGCCGGCTGGCCGACTTCACCGGCGCGGATGAGCATGAGAAGGTCCGCATGCTGACCGGCCCGGTGCGCATCGGCGGCGAACGGCTGCCGACCCGCACCGCCCCGGCCCTGGGCGCGGATACGGACGCGGTGCTGGCCCGCGCCGGGTTCGACGCGGCGCGGATCGCGGCGCTTCGGGAGCAGGGGGCGCTATGACGGGCGCCGTTCGCCAGACCGCCCCCCAGAATACGGCCCAGACGACCGCCGCCGCCTCGGACGGGCCGCGCTTCCAGGAAATCCTGGCGGCGCTGCGCGCGGACATCGTGGATGGGCGCGTCGGGATCGGCGAACGGCTTCCGACCGAACAGGAACTCTGTCTGCGCTTCGGCGCCAGCCGCTACACGGTGCGGGAGGCGCTGCGCCGGCTCCAGGACCTCGGCCTGATCGTGCGGCGCCAGGGGTCCGGTTCGGTGGTGACGGCGGCGCGGCCCGACGGCCGGTTTCACAACGCGCTCTCCAGCCTCGCGGAGATCGGGCAGTACGCCTCCTCAACCCGGCTGGAGGTGCTGGCCGTGGAGAAGATCCTCGTGGAGGGGCGGACGGCCGAGCTGCTGCACTCCCAGCCCGACGTGCCCTGGGTGCGGGTCATCGCCCTGCGCCGCCAGCCCGGCGAGCGGTCGCCGCTCTGC
>JAEZPL010000029.1 GCA_023413605.1 Pseudomonadota bacterium | reverse complement strand
TCGCGCCGGCATCCGCGTAGGTCTGGTCCGGCAGGTTGGCGCCCTGGCCGGCGCCGGTTTCCACGACCACATCGAGGCCGAGGGCTTTCAGTTTCTTGACCGTCTCCGGAGACGCCGCAACGCGATGCTCGCCCGCGCGCCGCTCCCTGGGTATGGCGATTTTCATGGTTGTTCTCTCCCCTGCCGCGAAGTGGCCGATTTCCGGGCAATCGGCATAGTCCGTAGGCATGAATGCCGGATTTGTGACACTTTGTGAAGGGCCACCCGTCGATGGTATTACCAGCGGTGATGATGCGGCGCAACAACTCGGACGCTGCCGGTTCCGGGCCAGTTCCCGTGCGTGGGACCGCAGCGTCAGGGTCGTCCCATTCCCGACCGTTCGCCATCCCACTTTCGGACTAGGCGCAGACAGCGGGCGGAACGCAGCCCAGCACGCAAGCTTCCCGCCCACAGTCGCACCTCACGTGCGCTTCGGCGCCGCGTTCTACTGCCCGACACTGGGCTTGGCCGGCATCACCTCGACAGCGAGGGTGAATTCGTCGGCGCGTGGGGTGAACGAGAACCCCTTGCGCATCGCCCACACCTTGCTTTCGTAATAGAGAGGCAGCACCGCCGCGTCGCCCATCGCCATCTCCGACGCCTGCCGCAGCATGGACTCGCGCGCCTTGGGATCGAGCGTCACGGCGGCCCGGTCGAGCAGCGAATCGAGCACACTGTTGGAGTAGCGCATCCGGTTGATTCGCCCGCGGTTGTGTTCCGCGTCATAGGTGCCGACCAGCGACAGCAGGACGTCGGTCGTCTCGCCGAGATCGGTCGTGATCCCGGCCATGTAGGCGCTGAACTCCAGTTTCGAGACACGGGTAAAGAAGTCCGCCGCCGGCAACGTTTCCACCCGCGTGGCGATGCCGATGCGCGACAGCGCCACGCCCAGCGTGCGCGCCACCGCCGCGTCGTTGGTGTAGCGGTTGTTGGGCGCATGAATCGTCAGGGTGAAGCCGTTGGGCCATCCGGCCTCCGCCAGCAGCCGCTTCGCCCCTTCCGGATCGTAGGCGTCCGGACGCAGGGACGGGCTGGTGCCGAAAAAGCCTTCCGGCAGCAGTTGTCCGGCCGGCGAGCCGAGCCCCTCCATCACCGTGTCCACGATGCCCTGGCGGTTGATCGCCTTGGAAATGGCCTTGCGCACCCGCGGGTCCTTCAACGGGTTGCGGGTCAGGGGCCGGCCGCTGCGGTCAACGGCGAAGGGCGTCCGCTCCCGCCCGCTGTCCAGGGCGAGATAGATCAGCCGCGCCGACAGGCCGCTGCGAACGGTGATCTGCGGATCGGCGCGCAGGCGGACGACGTCGGAGGGCGGCACCTGGTCGATCAGATGAACGGTTCCCGCGATCAGCGCGGCCAAGCGCTCGGTCGCCGCCGGAATGATGCGCAGCGTCAGCGCGTCCCATGGCGGGCGCCCGCCCCAGTAATCGGGGTTGCCGGCCAGCGCAATCTCCTCCAGCCCGCGGTTGGCGACGTAGCGGAACGGACCGGTGCCGATCATCGCCGCTCCACGATCGAAATCCTCACGTGTCGCCGTGGCGAAGCGCGCCGGCACCACACCGATCTGCCCCACGGCGGCGGGGATCGTCGGGTCGGGCACGCTGGTCCGGATACGCAACGTCAGGTCGTCGACCGCCGTCACCTCCGTCACCGTCCACAGGATGGCGGAATAGGGATAAGGGCTGTCCTGAACCGCCAGCGCGCGGCGCAGGCTGGCCGCCGCGTCAGCCGCCGAAAAGGGTGTGCCGTCGTGAAAGACGACGTTGCGCCGCAACGTGAATTCCCAGGTCGTATCGTCCATGGCCTGCCAGCGCACCGCAAGGCCGGGAGTCGGCCGCTTGTGCTCGTTGGGCAGGGTCAGGGCGTCGAAGACGTGGCTGCCGACGATGCCGTTGGGCGACAGATTGTGGAAGTGCGGATCGAGCGTCGTCACCTCCGAACCGAGGCCGATGATCAGTTCCGCCGCCCGCACCGGGGCGGAGCCCAGAAGCAAGGCCAGCATCAGCATCACGGCGGAGGCGAGCACTCGTCCGCAACGCAGAGACGGCGTTCGACCAAGGCGCATCATCGGACTCTCGACGGCACGGGAACAGGAAAGAAACCATGGCGCACTCAACCCCTCTTTGTGAAGGGGCGCCTTTTGTATTCCCGTTGTTCAGCGGCACTCCGTCGCGGAACAACCTTCCATCCGCCACCCGCCGCTGTGTCATCCGCCGTCGCGGGGCGGCAGGCCCCTTGCCATCGGCGGCGCCCGTCGATATCGTCCGCCCCGGTTTTCGAAGCTCCCAATTTGAGGTTACCCCATCATGTCCGACGTCGGCGGCATTGCGGCGGATCGCCTGAAGTCCTTCGTCGAGCGCATCGAGCGCCTGGAAGAGGAAAAGCGCGGCCTGCAGGAGGACATCAAGGAAGTCTATGCCGAGGCCAAGGGCACCGGTTTCGACACCAAGATCATCCGCCAGATCATTCGCCTGCGTAAGATGGACAAGGCGGACCGGCAGGAGCAGGAAGCGATCCTCGAACTCTACAAGGAAGCGCTGGGGATGGTGGAGTAACCACCCCCTCGCGTTCCTTGCAAAGCGGGTTCGGTTCGAAAAGGCGGCGTCAGGCCGCCTTTTCCACGTTCAGGCGCCCGGCTAGGCGCCCGGCCAGCCGGGCCATCACGTTCCCCACCAGCCTCAGACCGGCCCCGCCGTCCAGCGACAGGATCGATTCGGGGTGGAACTGCACGGCCGCCACGGGCAGCCGGCGGTGCTCCACCGCCATGACCAGCCCATCGTCGGTCTCCGCCGTCACCACCAGATCGTCGGGCAGCCGGTCGCGCCGCGCCACCAGCGAGTGATAGCGCCCGACCGTCAGACGCTCCGGCAGGCCCTCGAACAGACTGCCGCCAAGCACCCGCACGGACGAAGCCTTGCCGTGCGCCGGCTCATGCAGGACGGCGAGTTCCCCGCCGAAGCGCTCCACCATGCCCTGCAGTCCCAGGCAGACGCCGAACACCGGAACACCCAGCGCCACGGCCGCGTCCAGCGTGCCCGCCACGTCGAAGTCCGAGGGCCGGCCCGGACCGGGCGACAGCACGACCAGATCCGGCGGGTCGGCGGCCAGGGCCGCCCGCGCGTGGCTGTGCCGCAGGGTCGTCACCGAAGCGCCGGTCTGCCGCAGATAGTCGGCCAGCGTGTGGACGAAGCTGTCGTCGTGGTCGACCAGCAGCACGCGCAGCCCCTGCCCCGCCGCCATGACCCCAACCGGCACCGTGGTCGTCACCGGAACGGCCGGAAGCGCACCGCGGATGGCGTCGCGGAAGGCGGAGGCCTTCAGGCGGCATTCCGCATCCTCCGCGTCCGGATCGCTGTCGGACAGCAGCGTGGCGCCGGCCCGCACATGGGCGACGCCCTCCTGCATGCGGATGGTGCGCAGGGTCAGCCCTGTGTCCATCCCGCCGTCGAAGCCCAGCCGGCCGAAGGCCCCGCCGTACCAGCGGCGCGCCGTACGCTCCGTGTCCTCCAGGAACTGCATGGCCCAGCGCTTCGGCGCGCCGGTCACCGTCACCGCCCAGGTGTGCGTCAGGAAGGCGTCCAGTGCGTCGAAGCCCGGGCGCAGGCGCCCTTCCACATGGTCCACCGTGTGGATCAGGCGCGAGTACAGCTCGATCATCCGCCGCCCGGTGACGCGGACGGACCCCGGCTCGCACACCCGCGCCTTGTCGTTGCGGTCCACGTCGGTGCACATGGTCAGCTCCGCCGCGTCCTTGGCGGAGTTCAGCAGCCGCAGGATCTGCGAGGAGTCGCCCAGCGCGTCGGCCCCGCGCGCCACGGTGCCGGAAATCGGACAGGTCTCCACCCGGTTCCCGCCGACC